>CAYRHB010000059.1:0-12512 GCA_964424035.1 uncultured Leptolinea sp. | reverse complement strand
GCCGAAATGACCTTGTTGTCGAAACTGATGATCGAACCGGTGGAACGCGCGGTCGTGATGAATCCGCTCGCGGGCGGAACAGGCGCAACGGAAATGGTGTTCAAAAAACGGAAACGACGGTAGGTTTGCCGGCATTCCTGTTAAATTATCTTGTCGGACGTTTTTATATCCAGGCAACGGTTAAGGAATTATCACCAAAACAGGAAGGAAAAGAAAAACCCGAAGGTGCCGGTCAGGATGGATTGGTATCTCAAATGCAAGAGACACCAACCGGTGAGACCAGCATACAGGCATGATGTGACCTATGGATGAAACGAGAAATGAAGTTGAGTTGATCGAGGAATTCCTCAATTCCCGCAGTCAGGAACTGAGAGAAGAGTTGATCTTGCGGTATGTATCGCTGATCCACTTTGTACTCGGTCGTCTCGGCTTTAATCCGTATGGCGGGATTGAATATGATGATCTGGCAAGCCAGGGAATGCTCGGCCTTATCGATGCGGTCGACCATTTCGATCCTTCATTTGGAACCCGATTGAGTACGTATGCCACCCTGAAGATCCGGAGCAAGGTACTGGATTACCTGCGTGAGCTGGATTGGCTTCCCCGCATCGCGCGCCAAAAGGTGCGTTCCATGCAGTCGGCGACGGCTGAGCTTGAAGTCAAGTTACACCGCCTTCCAACGGATGAAGAACTGGCCAGCCACCTGAACCTGGGATTGGATGAACTGGCTCAGATACAGATGGATTCGAGCCGGGTGATCATTTCATTGGATGAGACAACCAATAAGGTTGGAAGTGACGATTCTGAATCATCCATGCACGAGTGGTTGATGGATGAACAGCAGGAGGACCCATCTGATATCTATGAAGAAAAGGACACCCGCGACAATTTAATACAGGCGATTAAAGCGTTACCGGAACGGGAACAAATGGTCCTCTCTCTTTATTATTTTGAAGAATTGACATTCAAGGAAATTGGCAAGGCACTGGATATATCAGAATCCAGGGTCTGTCAGATCCATGGACGTTCAGTGGTCAGCCTTCAAGCCCTGATGAACGGAGATTCTTCCACAAAGAAAAGAGGGCGGCCGTCCAAGCAGGAAAAGAGCAGACCGGTGAATTCCAAAAAAGACCCTGAACCACCCACACACCCGACTCTGGATCGGTACCGGTAGGAAGTGAGGATACATGGAAAGGATTCAAAATAACCTTCTCAACGACACATTGAACCTGGTGCAACTGGCACGTGAAACTGCACGCATCCGGGGAAGCCAACAGCAGGCGGAAAAACTATCCCCTGTTGTGAGCCAGTTAAAAACCCTGGTGACCCAGCAATCCTCAACCGCTTCCACAGAGCCTACCGGCATTCTGGCCCAGGATGATTTTCAGAGCCTTTTATCCATTGAAAAGAAAACCGGATCCAGTCAAATAACAGACTCGCGTGAGCGGAACCAGGTTATTCTGGCTATGGCTTCCGGTGGTATGGCAGACGTGGATATCGCCCGACAGATGGGCATGCCACGGGATGAGGTTCGTATGGTGGTTAACCTGGCGAACTCAAATAGCAGGAGGATCGCATGATTAAGGGATTTTATTCCGCAGCGTCTGCCATGGTTACAAACATGCAGCGCCAAATGGTTTTAACACATAATATAGATAATCTGGATACCCCGGGTTTTAAACAGATACTCACATCCATGGATGATTTTATGGATACGTCAGTGACTACGACCAGCCAGGCGATCAACTTGCCAGAACTGCCGGCCATTCTACGGAGCCGTGGATTCAATAAACTCTCCCGGGTCGGTGATCTGGGGCTGGGTGTGATGTCTGGTGATGAAACCACCGATTTCACTGAGGGGTCGGTTCAGGTCACCAATCGCGAATTGGATGTGGCTGTTCTTGGAAATGGTTTTTTCCGGATCCAGACGGAGGCCGGTGAACGCTACTCAAAGGATGGCCGGTTTATTAAAGATGCCAACGGAGTATTGAAAACCGTGGACGGCTATGATGTCCTTTCTGAAGGTGGGGGACCCATCACACTCCCCACAGGTGAGATCGGGATCGCAACCGATGGACAGATAACAGTCGATGGTGAGGATGTTGCCAAACTCGGCATAGCATATTTTGAAGACCCGGCTGCTTCCCTGACAAGGGATGGGGCAAATACGTTTACCGGAACTGGCGCAGAAACCGGCAGCACAAAAGTAAGTGTTCAACAGTATGCACTTGAATCCAGCAACTCGGACCTTACCCAGATCATGACCCGAATGATCCAGGTAAACCGGGCATACGAAGCGGCTCAACGGCTTGTTCAACAACAGGACAGCCTGCTCGGTCAATCGATCACCACCCTCGGTGGATTGTAAAGGTAGGAGGTAAAAATGGGATTTTCATTTGGCGGTTTATATCATCTGGCACAAAATGGTATGCTGGCGCGTCAACTCGATATGGATGGGATCAGCAATAATCTGGCAAATATTCATACCCCGGGTTACAAGCAAATGCGCACCAACTTCCAGGAAATGTTGGATGACAATACAATTAGTGGTACTACAGCCGCGTGCAGTCAGGCTAATCCCAACCAGGGTGACCTTGTGATCTCAGACAATTCAATGGATTGGGCTATTGCCGGGCCGGGCTACTTTGCCATACAGCTGCCTGACGGGACCCTTGGATATACCCGGGATGGGACTTTTTCTCTGGACAATGCCGGCAACATTGTGACCAGCCAGGGTTACAAGCTGGATTGGACCGGGACCCTCCCCACAGATGCCGATATGGTAAAAGTGGATACGAATGGAAATATCAGCGCCCGGGTCGATGGAGTCTGGAGTGACGCCGGTTCTGTTCAGCTGTCGATCTTCAACAACCCCACCGGTCTGGAGAGTTTTGGGTCCAATATATGGAAGGAATCAGACGCCTCCGGGACTGCCACTCCGGGAGACCCCGGAACGGATGGTTATGGTCAAATCCATGGATATGCCATTGAATCGTCGAATGTCAGCATGACAGAGGAAATTGCCCACCTTATCCGCACTCAGCGAGGTTTCCAGGCGGCAGCCAGGGCATTGGATAAGGCGGATAATATGATTTCCCTGGCAATTCGTATGCGTCAGGGTTAAAGTTTTTACCACCGGTGCCGATAATAAAAGCAGCCGAATAAGCAATACCGGAGGTAAAGGTGACTATGAAGATTGAAAATAACTCTGCATCAAACATAATTTCGCAAAAAACTGAAAATGTCAATTCAGTTGAGCGTTCACAGCTGCAGAAATCCACGTCCGCTCCGGCTGCCCGGACAACCGAGAAAGACCATGCAATTCTTTCGGATCAGGCGCAATTGCTTGCCAAGGCTCTAAACAAAATGGAAGGCACTCCGGAAGTCCGCATGGAAAAAGTGGAAGCTCTTCGAAGCCAGATACTGGAAGGTCAGTACCAGGTAAACTACGAAGAACTGGCCAAGAAGATGAGCGGCCTGCCGGGATTGAAGTAAACTCGATCGCCATGCGCGGTTGAGGATTATTCTTACCGGGCGGCCTGAGTGGAGGAACAATGATAGTTCAGGCACCCAAAGAAACCCCACAAGAGATCATGAGCGCGATGGAAGCGGTCATGGTTAATGAGTTTCGTGTTTGCCAATCGCTGTTGACCGTGTTGCAACAGGAACGCCAGGCGCTTGTCCAGAAGGATGTTGAAGCGCTTTCGCGATTGGTTGAACAAAAAGAAAGCCTTTTGGATGAGCTCGGCGGCAATGAAGAATCCCGGCGCTCATACATGGAAAAACTGGCACAAAATTCGAACATCAAAAATGAATCGATGAATTTGATGGATCTGCTTCGCCTTCTCCAATTGACCGCCTCAGAGCGGTTATACCGCCTTCAAGAAGGTATTGCTGCATTACAGAGCAAGATCAGGGAATTGAACCGCGCCAATATGGCTCTGGCCCAAATGAATGTGGAACGGATCACTGCTCTTCAGGAGTATCTGGTCAGCCTGTTCACTTCCCCCAGTTATTATCAACCAAACGCTGCTTCCGCCAACACAGGTCTTCCACCGGCCAGTTACGGCATGGATCATAGGGGATAGGGAGGCGAAGCATGGCAGGATTTTCTGGAATTAATGTCGCTTTACAAACGCTTCTGGCACAACAGGCTGCGCTTGAAATCACGCAGAATAACGTGTCAAATTCAAACACAGAAGGATACCACCGGCAGCAAGCTGTGTTGAAAGCCGGTTATGCCACCCGTAGCATGGCCTTCACCAATTCATCCGGTGTTCAGAATATCGGTACCGGGGTGTATGTAAGCACCATTAAACGGTATTCATTGGATTTCTATGAAACACAATACCGAAGTCAGCTCTCACAGAATTCAAAATACAACATGCTGACTGATATGTTGACGGAAATTGAGATCAACCTGGGCGATTCATCCTCAGATGGGATCACTGACCGGATCAACAATTTCTTCGCCGGCTGGCAGACAGTTGCCACTGACCCGGATATCGCTGCCAACCGTGAAGATTTACTGGAAACAGCCCGATCACTGGTTGAAGGTTTTAACGATCGCGCGGCAAGCCTCATTCGCATTCAACAGGATCAAAACCTGGCCATCAAACAGCGTGTGGATGATGTGAATTCCATTGCAGCTCAACTGGCAAAGCTAAATGCTGAAATAGGACGCTCGCAAACTGAAACTTCCGACCCGAATGCGCTATTGGATGAGCGGGACATGCTACTTGATCAATTGTCAACAAACATTGGAATAACAGCGCATGTTCAAGATGATGGGCAGGTGTTGGTCTCAATTCAAGGACATGCCCTGGTCATTGGAAGCCGTAATTTTGAGCTGGAAGCCACACCGGTGGCTTCGAATAACAATCTGGTTCAGATCAACTGGGCGGATGATACGACGGACACTGCCCTGCAAATTCAAACCGGTGAAATCGCAGGGATCATGTATGCCCGGGATGTTGTGATTGAAGACCAACTCGAACGGTTGAATAATACAGCCGTTTCCCTGATGAATCGGGTGAACGCCATACATCGCAGCGGGTATGATCTGAACAACACAACCGGTGTTGACTTCTTTGTTTTTACCGATGCAACCCCTACCAACCCGATCCCGAATTTCCCGGCGTTGTCTCTTGCCGTCAATCCGGCCATCACCAGTTACACACAGATCGCAGCCGCGACCCAGGCGGATGCCCCCGGCGATGGGAATAACGCGCTGGATATCGCCAACTGTATTACTACAACAACATTCCCCACCCGGATTCCACCCATCGCCGCGTTGACCGCGGAAGAGGATCCTGTTGCCACGCTGGGAGAAGTGAACATCAAGCATTACAACACGTCCCGCATTACACAACTGGCACTGGAGCAACGGTCGGCGGAGACTGGAGCGTCAGATACATCAAGTATTATGACGGCGATGGATGAACAGCGTGAAGCCGTAGCCGGTGTTAATCTCGATGAAGAAGCTGCCAATATGGTTAAATACCAGCGTGCTTATCAGGCTGCAGCCCGCCTGATGAACACCTTTGATGAGATGTTGGAATTGGTCGTCACCAACCTCGGTTTGGTCGGACGGTAAGTTGGAGGTATGATATGCGTATCACGAACCGCATGATCGTAAATAACAATATTAATAATCTAACAGGAAGCCTGGAGAGACTTTATGAACTCCAGAAGCAAAATGCCACAGGGAAAAAGTATTTGAAAGCGTCCGATAACCCGAGTAACAATGCCAGTGTCATTACTTTGAAATCTGCGTTGCAGACTTCAGAAGTTTATGAAAACACAGCCCAGAATACCAACGATTGGATGGATGCCACAGATTTTGCCTTGCAGCAGACTGGAGATATAGCCCAGAGAGCCATAGCGGCAGTCATGCGTGGATTATCTGATACCATGGGGCCTGAAGCACGTGCGACGATCGCGGAAGAAATCGATGGCATGTTGAAGGAAACCATTGATATCGCGAACACCAAACACTTGGACCGCTATATTTTTTCCGGCTATACAACGGATACACGGCCGTTTGAAGAAACCCGTGCTGATCCTCTGGATCCAAACAGTCAGATCACCGGAGTGGTGTATAAAAGCGGCAATACCGCTTTTCAGGCAATCCGGCGCGACATTGGACCGGGCGAGACGATCACAGTCAATATCGATGGGTACACTACCTTCCAAAATCTGCTGGATACCCTGATATCTGTGCGTGACAGTCTGGCTGCGAATGACCTGGTCACACTGCGTACAGGCGCCGAGCAATTGGATACTGCACTGAACCAGGTTACCCTGGCCACGACGATAAACGGTTCACGCATGCGTGACCTGGAAGGTGCGCAAGATCGCATCAGTCAGAGCAATACTGAGTTAAAGGCATTGATCGCCCAGAAAGATGAAGCCAATGTGGCTGAAATAACCGCTGAATTGGCCAATCAGGAGAACGTCTACCAGATGGTTGTGACCATCAGCTCGCGTACACAATCAATGGTGAATTTGTTCGAGTCATTGGGTTAAGCGTATAATTCAACTAAATATTCTGAAAACCCGGAAACACGTGAAGACGTGTTTCGAAAGGGATTCCCGATGCTTGTCCTGACACGAAAACTGGAAGAAAGTATTGTAATTGGGAAAGACATCACCATTACCATACTTGCCATCGAAAAAGAAAAAGTAAAGATCGGGATCAGCGCCCCGCGGGATATCCCGGTGATCCGGAAAGAACTGTTCCAGGCGATACAGGAACAGAGCATGGTAGCAGAAAAACTATCCGCCAAGCAACAGGTTGAACACTTTGAGGGGTTAAGAGATCTACTGTTGCAGCAATCTCCATCGGAAGAAAACTCCCAGGAAAATACCGAAGAGCATCCAAAAGATAAAACAGAATAGATAACCCCGTTATTTCTTTACGGGTTTTTACGCAGGTTTCATATTCGATTTACTGAAGCCATTACTATATTCGGATACAGTAATCTGGAAGAGATTCTATTTCCGGATATATAAATCTATGGTACTCGACGAACCCACTGCAAAATTATCAAACCTCACAGAGCTACAGCGTCTGCGGGATCTGGGAAGATATTACCTGCATAATGACATGGTTGCCCAGGCTTTGCAAACCTATATTCAGATATTGGACCTGGATCCCAGGGATGTTGCGACACTGGTGATCATTGGTGATTCTTACTTGATGGCTGGAGATGCCCAGGCAGCTATAACGGTTTATAAAAAGGCGGGTGAAATTGATGATGCCCGAAAGGACATCATTCAGCGTATTGATCTGGCTGGAAAGTCTTCCTCAACCGGGATCAGTATCGCAGGTGGATTCCCACCGTTGCATCCCCAGGCGGTGAATCGTCTGGCTGAAAGACTGACCGGAAAAACACTGGCGATTGACGAAGAGCAAGTCCGAAGGGCTGCTGAATTGATGGAAAAGACAATCCACAGTGAATCTCCTGCCGAAAGTGTTTCAGAACATCTCGATGAAATTGATTCACTACTCCCCGCGATCCTGGAATTGAACATCCGTCAGGCACGTTCCCAGGGCAGGCCGGACCTGGCAAACGAATTGATCGAACTGCAACGCGGTTTGCTGGCCAATCAGCCGGTGTCTCCGGACATTGATAGAAAGGCAACCGGTAACCGGATTTCTGTGACACCCGAAAAAAAGGTTATTAAAGCAGTTCTGATTGGCGAGGATACACATTTTTCTCCACAAAGATCATCCGTCATGAAAGCGGCCATGGAAAAGGCGGGCATGTCAGTGGAAGACCGCTGGGAGGAACTCCCCATTCCCTGGGAAGGTCCGGATATTGTAGTAGCCCATAATCCACACAATAATCCTGTATTTATGAAGGCACTGGCTGGTTGGGCAGGTTCCGGAAAACCGGTGCTGGTAGATATGGATATGGATTTTCGGGGATGGACGGGAAATGCGGAGACCAATCCACATTCTGTTGTGGACACACGTGCTTTTGTGGCAGCGTTGCAACTTGCCGACGTATTGACATTCCCTTCAACTCCTCTGGCATTGCGGTTTTCCAATGAAGGTTATCAGTCTTTCACCATACCTGATGGTTGGTCGGATAAAAATTCCCTGTGGATGAAAAAATCCGCCCCCGCTTCCAGAATGAATATTGGAATATTCACTGAACAGGGCAACCTCGAAAGTGTAGCGGCAATCCGAAGGGTCGTCATTCGCATCCTGCGCGAGTTTCCTCAAACCCGTTTGGTGGTTTGTGGTGATCCGGAAGTTTATCAATTGTTTGAATCCATACAGGACACAAGGCGCGTATATATCCCACCTTCAGAACCGGAAGATTATCCCTATCTTCTTGCCCAGGCAGATATCCATCTGGTACCACGTGCGGAAAACGAGATCTCCAGCCTTGAGGGAGACCGCCGCTATATGGAGATCGGGGTCAGACAATCAACATGGGTTGGGTCTCCAACCTCAGGCGCGGAGGAATGGAATGCCGGCGGACTAATTGCCCGGTCTCCGGAGGACTGGTATGCGCACCTGAAGACCCTGATACAGGATTCGGAATCACGATCCAAATTATCTCAAGAAGGCTTCGAGAAAGCCAGAGAGCGTGAGGCTGCGAGATTATCCGCCCGATGGGAATCGGTCATTCAAAAGGCGTTGAAGAGCAACCAACCCAAACCGTTTATGCGGGGTGATACGTGAACTTTGTATATGTTTGCCCTGAATCAGAAGAGTTGAAGCACTCTGTTGAAATACGTTGTGCCGCTCCAGCCAGAGCCATCAATAGAACAGGCCGGTATTCTGCCGACCTGATCGGGTGGAGGGATTTTTCCATCAACACACCCGTAGCAGTGGATCTACTTGAACGCAGTGATTACATAATTATTCACCGTGGTTTATGGGCTCCGGTTCTACCTCGAATTCAACACTGGAAAGCCCGCGACAAAACCATTATTGCGGATTTCACCGATGCCTACCAGTTAATGAGCAAAGACGAACTCATAGACGCTTACGATATGGAGATCAATGGTGGCCTGCAGGCGGGTGATTCAGGTGACAACCAGGCAGATCTTTTGACCCAGTTGAAATGGACACTTCAATCCACTCACGGCGCAACCACTCCGTCAAAACGATTATGTGACGATTGGAATGCGTATACCCGATCACTGGTTCTTCCTGATTACCTGGACCTTGAGCGGCTGAGTCTCATTGTTCCACAGGAGCATAACCTGATCACGCTGGGTTGGTGGGGAACCATCCGGCGAATCCAATCAATGAAGGAAAGCGGTATCCTTATGGCTTTCCAGGCTGCCTGCCAGATGCGCAAGAACATTAAATTCCTTTTCGCGGTGGACCATCCGGAAGCGGTGGGAGACCTTGGGTTACCGGCGGATCAGGTGGAGATCATTGGATGGAATTCTCCCGGTGGGTGGAATCGCCAGTTGAGCCGGATCGATATCGGTCTTTCTTCGATGGTTGGAGAAAAAGAACAGCGGTGTGCCTGCAGCCAGTTATTGGAATTTATGGCATTAAAAATCCCATGGGTTGCCAGTCAGGGCGCTGCTGTATATGATTTGCAAACATACGGATGGATCGTTGAGAATACAGCAGAAGCCTGGTTAAAGGCTATGATAGAAATGGTGGATCATCTGGATGATTACCGGGCAGAGGCTGCGATTGCCCCGTACCTGTTTGCCATCAGCAAGAACCTGGAGGAAAATATTCAAACACTGGTGGACACTTATATCCGGCTGGGAAGCCTGTATTCCACCAGACCGCTCGACGCGCCAGCGACAAAGCCCAGCGGGCAATTGCACTCACCGACTGCCAGGGAAAAAGAAAATGAAAAATGACCGGTTTACGGATTCCATGAAAAAAGTGAACGAAATGATCAACGCAGAAAAATGGCAGGAGGCACTGGAAATGCTCCGCCTGATAGATGTAGAATTTCCGGATACCCCGGTGATATTGACTGCCATGGGAGATTGCCAGATACATCTGGATAAACCGGAAGCAGCTGTCCGGAGTTTCCAGCGGGTTGCGGATCTCGAACCGGAATCTGTGGAAGCGATAAACAACCTGGGCGTCGCGCATATGTTTGCTAGGGAGTTTGATCATGCGGAAGCGGCTTACCTGAAAGCTCTGCAATTCAAGCCGGATCATGATCAAACCTTGAAGAATCTGGCCTTTCTGTATTTTCAGCAAGATGAACGCCTTGGAGATGCCGCAACGATTTTGGCTGGTCTTGTGCGAAAAAATCCCACTGATTGTGAGGCATTATTCCTGATGGGGAAATGTTACGAAACAGGTGGAGATACCGCTTCGGCGAAGATGTGTTTTGAACGGATACTTTTACACCAACCCGGTCTGGCAATGGCCATCGAAGCATTGAACCAGTTAAACAAGATTTAGAATCATTCATCTGGTTTATAATTTAGATAAATCATTCTCAGGTAATAAAATGTCGCCCATTCCCCGAAATATTAAACCTGCAAATTCAGAAAATGGTGGTTCAAATAACCATCAAAAAAACAACGCCTTTGAACCAAAAATGGTCCATGTCCCTGCCGGTCCTTTCTGGATGGGCAGCTCGGAAGACCATGTGATGATGCTGTTGGAAAATGAAGATTGGGCACATGAATGGCATGAGGATGGGCTTTTTCGCGTTGAACAACCCTGCACCCAGGTTATTGGCAAAGCCTTTGAGATAGGAAAAAATCCGGTTACGAATTTTGAGTATTTCTCGTTTGTCTGGAAGACCGGTTACCGGGTGCCCAAAGGATGGGTGGGGTTTAAATATTCTGAAGGGATGGAATTCCTCCCGGTTGTAAATGTGAGTAAAAAGGACGCTGAAGCGTATTGCGCCTGGTTGAATGAAATGACCGGCAAGAATTTTCGCCTGCCAACGGAAGGTGAGTGGGAAAGGGCTGCATCCGGCACCGACGGGCGCATCTATCCGTGGGGAGATGAATTTGATCCCTGGCGCTGCAATACCAAAGACAGCGGCAAAGGTGGCCCAACCCCTGTTGGTTCCTATTCACCTGCGGGAGACAGCCCGGTTGGCGCGGTCGATATGGCCGGCAACGTATTTGAATGGACAAGTGATATTCTCCTGCCATATCCGTACGGGGAAATTCCTCCAACACCACCCAAAGAGACCAAATATGTGGTGCGCGGCGGCGCGTGGTATTACAGCCACCGCCTGGCGCGCTGCCAGAGCCGCGAGAGCCAATTGGATGGACACATTTCGCCGTCTGTCGGCTTCCGGATCGCACGCTCGCTGGAATAAATAAACCGTACGTATTCCCAACGAGCGGTACACTTCATCCAAATCGATTTTGATTCATTAATGGAATTAATGAGGAATCAACTCGAATAATTCCCGGATGACTGGTTTTTTCGCTTCAATTTCTTTAACCCGGGCCATCAACGATTTTGATGTTTCGATTGCCTCACTTTGCTTCCCGAGTTTCCATTGGGAAATGGCCAAAATCGCAATAACTTCTGATTCAAGTTCACCCTGGGCAGCTGCAAGCGCGCAGATCTTTTCCACCTGCTCATAATCGCCAGTATTATAAAAATACTCGATCATACATAACAGTACATATAATGACTGGGGTGCCATACGCCAGGCTTGAGCAAGCGCAGGCCAGGCTGCTTTGAAATCACCCATTTGAATGCTTACAGCGGCAAAATTCGTGTAACGCACCAAATCAAAAGGATATTTCTTAATCTGATCTGCGTAAAATGCCTGCGCCTGGGCCAGCTGCCCAGATTCGAGTAAATTTGTGCCAATAGAAATCTCAGTGAAATAATCCACCAATTCTTTTCTGGGAATAACTGTTTCTTCGCAGGGAGGCAGATCGCAGGGTGGAGCTTTTCTCTTCACAACCATCCTGTGCATTGTCTGAATAAGGTTTTCCCTGTGTACATTTTTGGATGCCCCTTTTAGCAATTTCTTCATCAGATTCACGGCACTGGAATCCCGAACCGTTGAGTATTTCTGAATTCTTTGCCATCTTTCGTCTGAGTACGGATTGCCGGTATCACCGCGCCCACGGGTCAGTTTATGGAACCACTCTTCTTCAGAACGGGTGTAGTAATGATTTACGTGGATTTGGCTGATATGGCAAGGGAAGCGTTGCGCATCTACCCTGAGGCCAGATTCATTGACACAGTATTCACCTTCCTTATAAAGGAAAGAATGTGGAGAAATCGGGTAGATTACCCGGCCGGGTTGGATTATTGATTTAATAAACCGATTAACCGATAGCCGTTCTGGTGTTCGAAGTCCATAGCCAGCAACCTGGCCCATTTCTGGACGGATTTTGTTCCCTCCCGGCCCAAAAAATATAGAACTTACAGCCAGACCGGCGTAAGACTCAAATTTTTGAAGAAATTTTGGCAAATTATCTGATTGATTTAGGACTATAAATTCATCTGTATCAATAAAACCGATCCACCTGGAAATCGAACCGTAGGTCTGGATACAATGATCATAGGCATGAAGTTGAAC
>CAYRHB010000058.1:13738-22108 GCA_964424035.1 uncultured Leptolinea sp. | reverse complement strand
AATGTGTAAAGAGGCTGACTTTTGGGGTGCACTACAACTTTTGGGTCAGCCTCTTGCTTTCATAATTACAGTGAATTCGCTTCCTGTGAGATCAACTCCAGGTTGCCCACCCCCATGTCAATATCAATTTCTAGCCTGGGTCCCGAGGATGTCAACGTGCGGTATTTATTGGAATTGACCGTCCAGGTACCTTTCAACGATACATTATTTACCCCACCGGAAAGGGTGACCAGTGTATTCATATCCGCCGGGATTATGATCTTCATATTGCTGAGGCCGCTCTTGATGGATACTTCCGCGTCCTGGGTCAGATCACCGTTGAAATCCAGAGTATAAGAACCGGCCCCGCTGTCAAAATCCATTTCCTTGAAATTAGCATTGGCCAGATTGACCAACTCAACCTGTGAAGCACCTGTGTGGTACTTCAGGGAAGTCATCGTGACCTTGTTTGGAGATTTGAATGTAACTTTAGAATTGGACGCGCCATCATCGATCGAGAGTTTTTCCAATTGGATATCGCCGATCTGGATATCACTTTCATAGGCGCCGGCATCAATGCTCAATTCCAATGGATTTTCTGTCCCAAGTTTGAGGTTCCAATCATTGATCAGGTTTCCCGAAGGGATCGTAAATGACTGATCATTATTTCCCTGCGAGATCGTGATTTTCTCATCAGCGATGTCAACAGATGGCTGCCAGTTGGCAATGTTTGTTTTGATCTCACCTTCGACCATACTGGAACCGCCATCTGATATGTGCAATGTCCCCGCTCCCATTTTCAGGACCAGTTCCGGGGTGTCGCCGGTATCCGGGTACGATTCATCAATTGTTGTTGTCGTTTCCGGTCCGGTTTTGATCTGCGGTGTCTGAATGGTGATATTGCAGGCCAGTGAACTGAGAGCCAGAATGAGTAGTGCGAGCAGGATTTTCTTTTTCATTACTTTTCTATCCTCTTACGCGGATCCTGTCAGTCGGATTGACTTTTGGATTCCGTGTCAGTTTTGGATTTACTTGACCTGGATTTCGGTTTCTTTTCAGTTTCAGAAGTGGCAGTCGATGAATCGATTGATGTTTTTCCTTCTGTTTCTTTATCCGCAGGTATTTCATCAGTGACAGGTTTTCTTGACCTGGATTTCGGTTTCTTTTCTGTTTCAGATGTAGCAACAGATATATCGGTAGATGCTTTTTCTTCATTTTTTTTGTCGGCAGGTATATCCTCAGTGACGGTTTGTTTTTCACGTGTTTCCGGTTCAAAGATGGATTCGATTGTTACTGAAGGCCTTGTGGAATGAAATCCGGGTTGGCCGGTCGGCGGTTGCGGTGGGGTGTTAGGCATGCTTACGGTTACCCTGGGTATGCCAAATGGTTTATCGGGGCTGCGTGTACCAAAGACTGAGACCACAACACCACCTGTGGCAACCAGGGTGACCAGGAAGGGGATGATCCAACCAACACAGGGAATAACACTAAGCAATGCAGAGGTAATGGACAGTGCAAAAGTACCCACCCCCGCGCTGACAGCCGGGGCCCATTCAGATTTAAACAGCTTTGCCATCCGGATTCCCAGTTCATACCCGATGGCTATCCAACCAAAGAGAAGACCGAGGATAAAGATTACGACAGCCGCAATACTGATCGGCAGGAGGATGATCGTTATAGCCAGAATGATGATCACAAAAGGCAGAAGGATCATTGTCAATAACCCGATCGCACAGATTGTAAGCGGGTTTTCCAGAATGGCTGCTTTTACGTTATCAGTCTGCCGTGGAACAAACAGCAGAACAAGCACCGCCAGAAGAGAGATCACAAGCGCCTGAAGCAGGCTGCCTATGGCATCACTTATGGGTTTAAGGATGGCCGGCATAACCAATCTCGGATAATCGGGTAATTGGACACCGGATTCGGATTGGGAAACGATCTTTCCCCGGATAACCGCGGAGTCGGATTTATCAACATTGGCTCCGAATGTTGAGATGTCCCCCTGGACGACGGCAGAATCACCCAGGGTGATGGAACCACCCATTCCATTGATACCGCCATTGATGATCCCATCGGCATAGACGCTGCCGCCGATCACGACCACATTTCCGTTAACGGTCGATCCTTCCTCAAGGCTGACCGCGCCTCCGAAAATGGAAAGGTTCCCATCGATCACCTTTCCTTCATCCAACCGGAAAGTTCCCCCCATGATGAATTTGTCACCATCATTTGATGAACTGCTGCAACCGGATAATAGAAGCGATGAAAAAACCGCTATTAAGAATAGGAAAATCCATAATTTATTCTTATTATTCATGAGCTTTAACTCCTTGTGTGGAGGCTTTCCACACTGAAATGACCCAACCACTGGTCAACAGTACAACCAGGCTGGCAGAGCCGGCGATGATAGCCAGGGTTATCGGTAAAGGAATAACCTGGAACCAGGCCATTACGGTCAGGACCAGGTTGTCAATCTGAAAAGCCATGTTGATTGTTGTTGCCATCAGATTGGTTACTACTTCAGTAGGTGATTGCGTCAACAGCACCATCGTCAAATAGACAATGGAAACAACAACAGTCGCGATCATCATCCATCCAAGAAAAAAGTAAGATTGGAGCCGCCGTAATTCCTCCTCGCGCTGAGCGGCCATAATTTTGAATCGTTGGGTAAAACCAGGGGAAGGGGATGCGAAAGTGGTGGATTTGATAAACATCTCCACGCCGGATAATCCTGTTTTTATCCCCGCGCAATGAGGGCATCTTGAAAGGTGTTCATCCAATTCAATGTTTTGGGATTCGGTTAGCGGATCTCCTGAAAGAATCCAATTCTCATAGGGTTGGTGTTCCATGCGGACTCCTTTCAAGTGGCGCAGGGACAGATGCCTGATAATCAACAGCCAGCTGCCTGCGGGCGCGGAATAATCTGCTTTTGACCGCGCTTGTTGATAATTGTAGATTTTGTGCAATTTCTTCTTCTGACATTTCGTACCAGTACCTTAAGACAATCGCAGCCCTGTCCAGTGGTTGTAAATTATCCAATAATTGGTGCAGGGCTTTATTTTCCATATTTTTACTGATCACCCGTTCCGGATTTGGAGACGGATCGGGAGCATCCTCCTCGGGGAGGATATCTATATCCACCATCGGGAGCTTCCGCTTGCGTTGTTGGTCGATACAATAATGTGCGGCAATTGAAAGCAGCCAGGTGGCAAAAGATCGTGAAGGGTCATATTTTTTCATTCCCTGATAAGCTCTCCAAAATGTTTCCTGCGCAGCATCCTCTGCTTCCTGGGCATCGCCCAACATTCGATAACACAGATTGAACACCGGTCGTTGGTAGGTTTCGACCAGTTGTGTAAATGCATCCATGTTTCCCTGGCGCGCGTCCTCCAGCCAGGTGTTTTCTGCTGTGATCAACGATAACTCCTGTAATTTTTCTCTACACCTGTATACGGATAGTGTGTTGATTGGTTGCAGAAAAAAAGCGCCATTTGGGCGCTTTTGGTGTTTTGATCAAGCAAAATGGAGTTCATCTTTTCCTGCCAATTTATTCTGTATGGTGGAAATGACAAGGTTCATATGATCGTCATTATGGACGAAATCGAGATCGTCTGTCCGCAATGTCAATACCGGACATTGGTCGAATTTCTTCAACCAATCATCATAGTAACTTTCAAGCAGATCCAGGTAATCCTTTGATATGGTGCTTTCCATATCCCTGGCACGACTGTGAATGCGTTCAATCAGAACATTTACCGGACATTTCAGGTAAACAAGTAAAGATGGTGCGGGGAGGTTGTTGATGATCAGATCAAAGACAGAGAGATAGGACTGGTAATCGAGATCGGTCAAATTCCCCATTGTATTCAGAGCCCGGGCAAAAATATAAGCATCTTCATATATGCTGCGATCGACAATGGCAGACCGCTCATCATTCCAGAGGTCCATGTGTTGACGGGCGCGATGTCCCAGAAAGTAAACCTGAAGATGGAAAGCCCAGGTTCGCATATCCGCATAGAATGATGGAAGGTATGGGTTATCAGCCACCGATTCATAGGCTGTGCGCCAACCCAGCTTTTGCCCGATGCGTTCTGTTAATGATGTCTTTCCGGAACCAATATTGCCGGCTACAAGGATCAATTTTTTTGTCATTTTGGCCTGGGAGAATGGGAATGTTACAGCTTGATAGAACCGAATTATACAGGTTTTCCCGGATCATCAACGGGCAACTCTTACTACTTGACCTTTCTGAAGGTAAGGAAAAGAACTATGGTTATGCTAAATAGCATAAATATGACAACTATGCCGATCTCGCGGGGCCTGTCTATTGGAGTTTCATCAGGTTCGATAGTGGAGATAGCGAGAGTATTTGTTCGTGCCGGTGTAAATGTCACGGAAGGTTCGGGTGTTTGGGATAATTCGCTGGTTTGTGAAGATACCGGGGTTTCAGTCGGAATTTCGGTTGGGGGAACCGGTGTGGTGTATCGTATGAAGAGGTTTTGTCCGGCGAAAATTTTATCGGGTTCAATATTATTGATTGCTGCCAGATCATTCATGTCAACCCCATACATTCGTGCTATGGTTCCGAGTGTTTGACCATAACCGACAGTGTGATAGACAGCTCCGTCTGCTTTTGGTGTGGTTGTGAAGAGGGGGAGAATATCCGGATTCATCTCCGGGTTCTCTGAATCAGAAGAACCTGCATTCGAATCGCTCTGGGATGCAGGTTCTTTGATTCCCGCAAGGTTGAGGGTTACATAAACCGATTTGCCATCAGACGCAATGCCAACACCGGCATCCGTATAATTTGGATTGACCATGGCCCCGTAATGGCCTGCATCCGACCAGATCTCATACACGATGATCTGAAGCATACCTGTCATCCTTAAATCCAGAACGGCCACGTTTTCCCCGGCATAACACTGGCGCCCGGCAGCGTATCCGGATGCTTCAACACGATCGTTTACAATGCCTCCGTTCCGGCCTGTGTGCGAAGACCGGCTCATGGAAGCCTGATAATCCGAATGATCCTGCGCGACTGACATCAGAATAGCGTTGACCTGAACAGGTGATACACCTTTTGCCGCCCGAAGGTTGTTCACCGCACTGACCATGTCATATGCACTAAAATCTGCCCCGGTTACCTGGGAGGTGAATCCGCAGATACAACCCAGCGCAAGAGCACAAAGAAGGATCAAAATGCCCTTCTGGCGGATGTTACTCATATGGAATCCCACTCGTTTCATTATACGGATCATTTGTGATATTGCCAGGGATACTCGAATGGCTGGCTGCCCCTTCGATCATCCCCCGGCCAGTTTTACAGAAAAACCTCGCTTTTTCAATTCTGAAAATACAATATCGCGATGGTCCCCCTGGATTTCAAGATTGCCATCCTTGATCGAACCTCCGGATCCGCAAAGACGTTTGAGATCGCTATGGAGCGAGTGCAGCGCCTGGCTGGAAAGGGGTACACCGGTGATCAGAGTTACCGTCTTTCCCTTTCGTTGTTTCGAATCCCGGAATATGCGAACAACACCGTCACCCTTTGGTGTTTGTACTTTCTTGCAGGTACACGCCGAGATCGGACGTCCGCATTTTGGACAGATACGACCGGATGAAGTCGTGAAGACAGTTGGATTCTCATCTCTCATAGGTTTATTTTAACAAAACAGTTGGATAAAAACTTAAAAAACTATATGATAGTAAGTAATTGATATATAACCATTAACAAAGATATCCATTTTTAATCCCAAACAAAGAACGGAAAAAAGTTCTTATGGACCAGCCAGATACCGATGTTGTAGACCAGTTCTCAAAAGATGAATTAGTCAATAGAGTACGGGAGTTGCAATCTCGGGTAATGCAACTGGAGAACCAGCTTGGTTTTCAAAATGAAAAGATCAACCTTCTTCAGTCCAATGAAGAAAAATACAAAGTCCTGTTGGATGGATCAAGTGACCCCATCTTTTCATTTTCATCGGATGGCAAGTACCAGTATGTCAACCAGGCATATGCAGATAGCATACATCGTCCTTTGGTAGAGGTACTCCAGCATACAGTTTGGGATATTTTCCCAAAGGATGAGGCAGACAGGCGATTCGGGGAAATTAAGGGTGTTTTTGAAACTGGAGTGACCAGGACGATTGAAGTCAGAACCAACCACAGGGATCAGGACCGTTTCTTTCTGACCACGGCAAAACCGATCTTCGGGCAGGATGGCGCAGTGGAACGGGTTATTTGTATCTCAAAAGAGATCACAGAACGCAAGATCCTTGAAAAGGAGTTGATCCGTCTCAGTAATTTTGATACATTGACCGGTCTTTATAACCGGCATTATTTTGAGATAGAAATGGAACAAGCCCAGGCTAGTAGAATGTTTCCGGTCAGCATCATCGTGGCTGACATGGATAAGTTGAAATCGATCAATGATCAATTCGGGAATGCAGCCGGAGATGTGGCAATCCAGAAAACAGCCATGGTCATTCAGGATTCCATCAGGTCAAACGATATCGCCGCCCGGATCGGTGGGGATGAGTTCGCCGTCTTGCTGGTTGGCACGAGCGAAGTGGCAGTTGGTGAAATCGTAAAACGGTTAAAAATGAAAATCCACTCGCTGGATGATCCAGCGTTGCAAATGTCCATCGGATTTGCGACCGGTGAAGCCGGTTCAAATCTGGTGGATGTCTTCCGTCTGGCAGATGAACGCATGTTTCAGAGTAAACAGGGTACAAATTAACCGGCTATTGAAGCCGCTCAAGCCACTCGATCGCGCTTTCCCTGTCAGAAAAAACTCGAAAATCATTCCTTCGGTTGGTTTCGATCACCATTTCATAAAAACGGCCGGAACCTATTTTCTCCGGTGGAATCACAGCCGCAGCCTTGATCCGGTAGTTTGTCCATTTCAACATTACCTGGCCGGCAAGTCCGGATTTTAAGTTATAAAAATCTTCGGATAAATTGCTGGAATACAGGAGAATGCAATCAGTTTGCTCATAACCGCAGATACCCACGAGGTCAAGGGCTGCCTGTTCATTCGTAAGAATACCTCCATCGGGCAGGCATTCAACGATGATCTTTTTTCCCAGGGGGATGGTTTTGTATTCCATATAGCATTCCTTATTTTCTGAATTGTCTTGATATTACCAGGTATTAGTATGAATGCGTTCCAAAATATTGACGGATACTTGATTGGCACGACGGGCATCTTCAGCGGGGAAGCCCAGAGCGACCCAGCACGGGATTTCATATGTGGTTGGAATATGGAAGTACTCTTTAAGTTTGGATCGTTCTTCGTCAAACGGAATACGTGTAACACCATAAATGCCTTCTGCCGTTGCAGCCAGCAGAAGGTTTTCAATTGCCAGCCAGATGGAAGCGAAACCATTTAAATCAGAGAGGCTTTTGGGTTTCAATAATTCTGTTTCCTGACGAAAGCAGGGCAGAATTAGGCACTGGCAATCGCGCAACATGGATATTTGCCTGGGGATGGCTTCAATGTACATATCCCTCTGGCTTTCATCTTTCAATTGCCAGCGATTGACAATACCGATCGCGCCTTTGCGGGACACTGGTCTTAGAAGGGCATCAACAATCTCCTTCCGTTTTTCCCGGTCGCTTATTTGGAGGAAGTGCCAGTCGCGCATGTGATTGTTTGAGGGCGCCTTAAAAGCAGCCCCGATGATCTTCTGAATGGTAACATCGGGGATGGGTTTGGTAGAAAATTCCCGGATGGTCATCCTGCGTTCGATTGCTTCATAAAGGTCCATGTCAGATTATCCTAAATAGAATATTAGACCTATTATAACCACTTAACCGGAAAATCTGAAAACCATATTGTCCATGGTGGTTGACAAACAAATATATTAGTAATATATTACTAATATATTAGAAAATGGCCATGAAAAAGAACGAAAATTCTGATCTGCTTTCCTCACGCGCGTATCGTTTTATTAAAGACGATATTGTCACCTGCAAACTCACCCCGGGGCAGTTCATTGCTCAGATAGACCTGGCAGACCATTACGGGGTTGGATTGACTCCGGTCCGTGAAGCTTTAAGGCAACTCGCGCAGGAAGGGTTTGTGCAGCCGGTTCCGCGGATGGGCTATATTGTCAGCCCGATCACCGGACGTGATGTTCAAGAGATCTATGAAATGCGAATCATTTTGGAAACATCATCAGCACGGCTCGCGGCTTCCCGGGGGACTGATAAAGAATTAAGCAGCTTGTTAGAATCAGCTGATTTTTCCTATATTTACAAAGATCTTCCCAGCTATACCCGATTTCTTGCTCAGAACAAGTCCTTTCATGAGGAAATAGCCCTGCTTTCGAAAAACCGGCGGTTGGTGCTACAAATATCGCGGACAATGGATGAGTTTACCCGGGTATT
>CAYRHB010000058.1:0-13728 GCA_964424035.1 uncultured Leptolinea sp. | reverse complement strand
CTTTTTAAAAACCGGGGGTTGGTGGAAAAATTTTCGGGGAAAAGGTTGTTTTGTCCCCGGGTTTTTCTCTCGGGTTGGATATTCGGGACAGCGCGGAAGAAATGCGAGCCGATCATCTGGCTCTTTCCCGTGCATTACTGGAACGGGATGCGAACCTCGCGGAAAGATTGGTCCGGTCGGAAATACTGCTTTCACGGGAAAGGGTTATGGAAGCCCTTCGCACATTCCCTGAAGATGGAATTGCAACCGAAAACCTGGCAGGAAACCCATTTCAGACCTTATGAGTTATCAAATAATCTCCGAGTTTATGTTCTTATATAAATGATCAACAGGAAGGAACTGATATGAAATTGTTCCACCCCAAAAAGAATTTACTAAAAGAGACTGAACTTTTCGAGGGCTTGAATCATAAAGCCCCGGAGTTCCTTGCCTCGTACCCGGAATATATCGATACCGGTTCAATTGATATTTTGCGGAGGGAAGAATATCGCCGCCTGGATGGATTGGGGCATATCTACCTGGATTACACCGGCGGAGGCCTTTACAGCGAGACTCAGGTCCAATCGCATATGAAGCTTCTGGAAGAAAATGTTTTTGGTAATCCTCATTCCACAAACCCGACCTCGCAGGCTATGACAAAACTGGTTGAGAGCGCGCGTTCCAGTGTCTTGAAATTCTTTAATGCTTCACCGGATGAATATGTTTGCATATTCACACAAAATGCGAGCGGAGCCCTCAAGCTGGTGGGAGAGTCATACCCATTTGGACCGGGTGATACCTATCTATTGACGTTTGATAATCATAATTCTGTAAATGGTATTCGGGAATTTGCCCGGACCAAAGGGGCGACCATCCACTATTCACCTGTACTACCACCGGAAATGCGCATAGATGAAGAGAGGCTGGCGAATTTTCTCGATTTTAAGAAGACCGGAGGAAATAACCTGTTCGCGTTTCCGGCACAATCCAATTTCTCCGGAGTGCAACACTCATTGGATTGGATAGAAAGGGCACATGACAAGGGATGGGATGTACTACTTGATGGTGCAGCTTATATTCCGACCAATCCGATTGACCTTTCACGGGTAAAACCTGACTTTGTATGTTTATCCTTCTATAAAGTTTTCGGATATCCAACCGGGGTTGGAGCGTTGATTGCCAGGCAGTCTGTCATGCACAAATTACACCGCCCCTGGTTTGCCGGAGGGACTATTACTGTTGCATCGGTTCAGGGAGATACATACTACCTGCACAGGGGTGCAGAAGGGTACGAAGATGGCACCCTGAATTACTTGAGCCTGCCGGCTGTCGAAATTGGTTTGAATCATATTTCGCGGGTGGGTTACGAAGTCATCCATAAACGTGTTAACTCACTCACCGGATGGATGTTGGAAAAACTTTCCGGTCTGCGTCACTCCAACGGACTGCCGGTAGCAAAAATCTATGGACCTGTTGAAATGAAGGAGCGGGGTGGAACGATCGCACTTAACTTCTTTGACAGCAGAGGCCACTTCATTGATCATTTAAAAGTGGAGCAGCGGGCGAATCGACGGAATATTTCCATTCGAACTGGTTGTTTCTGCAATCCGGGTGGAGGTGAGCTCGCACTGGGTATATCCGCTGAAGAGTTGACTTCCTGTTTTGCCTTGCGACCGGATATGGAATATGATGATTTCAGACGCTGTATTGATGATAAAAGCAATGGGGCAGTCCGGATATCTGTCGGATTGGTCTCAAATTTTGAGGATGTGCATATGTTCATTGAGTTCGCAAAGGAATTTGTGGATTGCAATAGCGAAGAGATATAAACCGATCTGCGTCGACTTTTTTGGAGAAATACCGGAATACATTCAAGTCTAAATATGGGATGTTGATTTCTTGATGAATTATCTATAATCATTAACCTGACGATAGATATATGAAAGAAACCGGTTAATTTCCAGCGTGAGTTGCATCCATTTCCGGGAAAATGCCAATTTCTGTATTGTGTGAATTGCCGGGAATGCTTAATCTGCAATATATCGCAAACGCAAATAATTGCGTTATAATGGGCTTTGTTGTCATTCCATTATGTTGCAGGAGGGTTCAATGTTATTTTCACCGGTAAAACCAATGCACATCCCCGACGGATTCCTTTCCGTCATCGTATCCATCGTTTTCTGGATTGTAACTGTTGTGATCATCGCCATGGCTTTACGCCGGGTAAAATCACAACTGGGCGACCGGGAAATTCCCCTGATGGGTGTTCTGGCTGCAGCGATCTTTGCTGGCCAGATGTTGAATTTCAGTGTAACAGGTGGTACTTCCGGGCATCTGTTGGGAGCCGCCATAGCCACCATACTTCTGGGACCGTGGGCAGCTGTTCTGGTGATGACATCCGTTGTATCGGTTCAGGCATTGCTGTTCCAGGATGGTGGTGTGCTTGCACTGGGCGCCAATATCTTTAACATGGCCATAGTAGGCGTTTTTGTATCTCAAGCTGTATTTCAATTGGTTCAGAAAGCGCTCTCGAAATACAACTGGGGAAAATTAGTTTCTGGATTTATTGCAGCCTGGTCTTCCATTTTTATTGCGTCACTGGCCTGTGCCCTGGAACTGGCTATATCCGGGACGTCACCGGTCAATATTGCCATTCCGGCTATGGGGGGAATTCACGCATTGATCGGGATCGGCGAAGGATTAATTACTGTCGGTGCGCTGGCTTTTTTGATAGCCACGCGGAAGGATTTGCTGGAAAAATCAGAAGCCAACAAGGGAAACCGCGGTATTGTCGTCGGTGGTCTGGTTGTTGCTGCCATTCTGGCGGTATTTTCTCCACTCGCCTCCAGTCATCCCGATGGATTGGAATGGGTGGCTGAGCAGACCGGATTTCTGGATCTTGCCCAGGATGCACTATACAATGTGATGCCTGATTATGTTGTTCCGGGAATAAATGACCCCAACATGGCTACCATCGCCGCTGGTATACTTGGGTTGTTAATTGTGTTTGGTGTTGCCTTCGGCGTTGGCCGTTTGGAAAAGGGCTCTTCACTCCGCGAATAAATGGGAGTATCTCTTGCTAGAACTGTATCGACCTGCGAACAGTTATATGCATCATACGCATGCAAGGGTGAAGATTATCTTCACCCTTGCATATATTCTCGCTGTTAATCTGTCTCCTCAATACGCGTGGCCGGCGTTCATCCTCTATTTTTCCATAATTCTTTCCCTCATTTTTATTTCGGGATTGAATATTGGATTTGTTCTGAAACGGTCATTGATTGCCTTGCCGTTTCTGATATCTGCCATTCCGCTGATTTTCTGGGGACCCGGACCGAATATCAATGTCGAAATAACCCAATATCTTACCCTCCCATTCAGCCCGATCGGTTTGGAACGCTGTGCCAGTATTTTGGTCAAAGCCTGGCTTTCAATCCTGGCCGCCATAATTCTGACCGGAACTACAACATTTCAAGGTTTTGTTTCCGGTTTCCGTAAACTACATGTTCCAATGATTTTGATCTCGATCATCGAGATGATGTGGCGATATCTATTTGTCATTGTAGATGAAGTGGTCCGCCTGATACGTGCTAGAAACAGTCGAAGCTCTGAACCGGAAACAGGCCGTGGGACGGGTGGATCCGTATTCTGGAGAGCCAGTGTTACCGGCCATATGGCTGGAAGTTTGTTTCTCCGGTCCATAGAACGCAGTGAACGTGTCTATGCCGCGATGCTTTCCCGCGGATATACCGGTGAGCCGCTGGAAGATCCAGCGAATGGATTTACCGGTGCTGACGGGAGAAAGTTACTGGTCTCCATTTTTCTGGTTTTTTTTGTATTTCTTTTTGGTTTTCTATCCGGAAGGTGATTTTTTGGACCCCATCATTAAAATATCAAAGCTGAATTATTCCTATCCTGACGGAACGATCGCCCTTCAAGATATCAATCTTTTGGTTGATTCAGGAGAAAAAGTTGCCCTTGTTGGAGCAAACGGTGCTGGAAAATCCACCTTGCTTTTGCATATCAATGGTGTGATCAATGGATCCAACAATATTCAAATCAACGGGTTGGATTGTAATAAGCAAAATTCAGGAAAGATCAGGGCTTTGGTAGGGGTTGTTTTTCAAAATCCGGATGACCAGTTATTCTCCATCACAGTATACGAAGATGTTGCCTATGGTCCACGTTACCAGGGATTGGATAAAGATGTAATTGACCGAAGAGTGGATGAGGCGCTAAATGCGGTTCAAATGGGTGAATATCGGGACCGCAATCCGTACCATCTTTCCGGTGGAGAAAAAAAGCGGATTGCCATTGCCACTGTATTGTCCATGGAACCCGCCATTTTGGTGTTTGATGAACCGACGGCAGGACTGGATCCACGCGCGAGACGGGAATTGATTGAGTTATTGCGAACCCTTCCTCAAACGCTTCTAATTGCAACCCATGATATCGGACTGGTGGAACAATTAACCCCACGTACGATCATAATGAATAACGGAAGAATTGTGGCAGATGGAGCGAGCAGCGAACTTCTAAATAACCGGACATTATTGCTTGAGAATGGACTTATTTAGTAAACATTATCCACATGGGTGACGGCAGCCTGCAATTTGTGTAGAATATAGTTATTGAAACGGCTCTGCCGTAAATACTGTTTGTTTGGTATATGGAGAAAACATGGACTTCAAATATTTTATTCCTACCCGTATTCTTTTTGGCGCCGGCACATTAAACAGGCTGGGAAATGAACCATTGCCCGGAAAAAAAGCCCTGATCGTAATCTCCGCAGGAAAATCAATGAGAAAAAACGGATATCTGGATCGCGTGACATCCATGCTGGATAAGCAGAATGTTGGATATGTGATCTTTGACAAGATACTTCCCAACCCCATAAAATCACATGTCATGGAAGCAGCAGAACTGGCAAAGAAAGAAAAATGCGATTTCATCATCGGGTTGGGTGGAGGTAGCAGTATTGATTCTGCCAAGAGTATCGCGGTGATGGCCAAAAACCCCGGTGATTACTGGGATTATATCGGGAGCGGAAGCGGGAAGGGTATGCCGACTGCCAACGGAGCATTACCGGTTGTAGCAATTACAACAACAGCTGGAACCGGAACGGAAGCCGATCCGTGGACTGTTATTACCAGGGAAGATACCCACGAGAAGATCGGGTTCGGGAATGATCATACATTCCCCGTTCTGTCGATTGTGGATCCTGAACTGATGCTGACCGTTCCTGCCGACCTGACTGCCTTCCAGGGATTTGACACATTCTTCCATGCATCCGAAGGGTATATAGCCAATGTCGCGAATCCGGTAGGTGATGTTCTGGCTTTAAAGAGTATTGAATTGATCGCAAAATATCTGCCATCCGCTGTAAAGAATGGGAATGATCTGGAAGCACGCACCCAGGTTGCATTAGCCAACACGCTGGCCGGTATGGTTGAATCACTTTCAAGCTGCACATCGGAACATTCCATGGAACATGCTTTGAGCGCGTTCCATCCGAACATTCCCCATGGAGCCGGCCTGATCATGCTTTCGGAATCCTACCATTCCTTCTTCCTGGATAAAACTCCTTCCCGGTATGTTGATATGGCCAAAGCCATGGGAGAGAATATCGACAGCCATAATTCGAACGATCAGGCAAAAGCATTTATCACTGCATTACTAAAACTACAGAAAGCCTGTGGAGTTGACAGGCTTAAAATGTCGGAATATGGTGTCAAAGCGGATGAAATTCCCGCCCTTGCTGAAAACTCCTGGCATGCCATGGGCGGATTGTTCAATGTGGATCCATACAAGCTGTCTATGGATGAGACGGTGCAAATTATTAAAAATGCGTATAAATAGGATCATCCCTATAGCCGTAGAGAGGATATTTTCCATTTCAAAACGGATAAAATTTGCATAAAAAATCCGAAAAGTTATTTCATTCCTGGTTAGTTGGTGGTTTAATCACAGCATGAATGTGATCAAGGATGACAATAATTCGAAAAATGCGAGTCTTTATCCGCTTGTATTCAAGGTCACCTTTATTGTCATTGCAGCAGTCATTATATTCAATGTCGTGCTGGTAATCGCCCCTCCGGATGAGCAAATCCGGATGGTTATTTCCGACATTGAAGCGCCCCTGATTGGATTAGGGGCGCTTTTGGCATTAAGTAGAGCTGCATACCGTACTCAATCGATCTGGCCTCAAATGGCCCGTGCATGGTTTTTCCTGGCACTCTCTCAGCTGGCGATCCTGACAGGCGATATTCTCTGGGCTGTATTGGAATTAGGGATGGAGATTCCTCCATCTCCTTCAATAGCTGACGCATTTTATCTTATCTTCTACCCATTACTCCTTGTTGCTGCGTTGTTTTTCCCCATCCAAAAACAATCTTCTCTGGATTGGTTAAAAAGGACGTTGGATGCGGTTGCGATTCTCCTTGCTCTACTGGCATTTTTCTGGATCTATATTCTGGGTCCCTCAATAGAAACGATTTTTGGACTGCCTTTCTGGGAACAATTCGTAATACTTGCCTATCCCATAGGGGATCTTATTACGGTGGTAACCGTGATTGTGCTTTTTTATAACCGTCTTGACCGAAAGACGGGGGGGCCCATTGTTCTTATCGTAATGGGTCTGATTGTCATGGTGATAACAGATGTTCTTTTTTCTATTCAATCTACTGAAGGGACGTACCAGTCTGGTGGAATAATTGATCTGGGTTGGCTGATCCAATACATCCTTTTTTGGTTTGCCGGTCTGTGGCAAATACGAATTTCGAGAAACGCAGTAATACTAAGCAGTGCTTCAACAAGCCTTTCCTCGATGGCGAATACCTTATTCTCGTATATTCCTTTAATTGGACTGATTGCCGGAGTAGGTATGTTATTTCACTCCAGCCTGACACATCTTGCTCTGTCACCAAGCCATGTTTTTCTTGTGACAATGGTTTTATGGATTATTGTTTTATTTCGACAGATTGTTACAGGAGTAGAGACAAAACGTCTATTTAGACAGGTAGATCGTTCTCTGGATACTGTGAAAGAACAGGCAAATGAACTGGAACAAGCCAACCGGGTTCTGGGTTTTGAAGTGGCTGAACGGAAGAAGGCGGAAGAACGACTGGCATACGATGCTCTTCACGATTTTCTCACGCATCTACCCAATCGGGCGTTGTTCATGGATCGGCTGGATATGGCTATAAATCGAACCAGGCGGCTGGGAGATATTCCTTACTCAGTTCTTTTTCTGGATCTCGATCAATTTAAACAGATCAACGATACAAAAGGGCATGCGGCGGGTGATGAACTGCTTGTATTGGTGGCGAACCGCCTCAATGAAATCCTGCGGGTAAATGATACAGTAGCCCGCCTTGGTGGTGATGAATTTGTTATTCTGCTTGAGAATGCAGGAGATAATTCCAATGTATTTAATGCCACGGAACGGATCCTTGGTGCATTTAAACAACCCTTTACTCTTTCAGGCGAGAAAATCTATATTACTGTCAGTATTGGGGTAGTAGTCAGTCTGACTGATTATGACAATTCCAATGATGTTCTGCGCGATGCAGATATTGCCATGTACCATGCAAAATCGGAAGGGAAATCACGCTTTGCCATATTCGTACCGGAAATGCGGACGCAGGCAATCCAACGGATGTTGATTGAGAACGAGTTGCGGTACGCCATTGAATATAAGGAATTCAAGTTACAATACCAACCACTTTATAGACTTTCCGATAATCAACTGATTGGATTTGAAGCTCTGATTCGGTGGCATAATCCGCGCATGGGGCTGGTGCGTCCCGATATTTTTATACCAGTTGCCGAGGAAAACGGAGCAATCATTGAAATAGGTGATTGGGTTTTGATTGAAGCATGTAATCAAATGAAACAGTGGCATGATAGATATACAGAATTGAAGGATTTGTCTATTAGCGTTAATATTTCTGCCCGCCAATTTTCATCCCCTGATTTTATCGCCAGGCTTCGCCAGAGCCTTGCATTAAGTGGATTAAATCCAGAGTATTTAAAATTAGAGATCACTGAGAGCGTTCTATTGGCTGGGCAACAGATGGACTCTAATTTATTCGCATCATTGCGCGAACTGGGAGTGCACCTTCATATTGATGATTTTGGTACAGGGTATTCTTCCCTGAGTTATATTCAGCACATTCCGGTTGATGTGATTAAAATTGACCGATCCTTCATTACCGAATTATCACATGGAGAGAAGTATATGGAACTGATTCACGCCATCATCCGCATGGCGCATAGTCTTGGGATGGAAACAACCGCCGAAGGAATAGAAACCCGGGAACAAAGTGAATTACTAAAGGAACTTGGTTGCACATACGGGCAAGGATACCTTTTCGCGAAACCAATGGATTCCAGCAAAGTGGAATATGAGCTGTTGGAAAAAAGATAATCATGAGTGAAAGGTAATCATGGGGGAAGAATGGAGCATGATAAAAAAAGGATCCCCATAATCTCGGGGATCCTCTTCATCTTACGTCTCAACCTTTCGCATTCGGTACGAAGAATAATCCGGAACAAGTCTATCGTATTCACTATCCATCAATGGAGATGAAATCATGAAATCGGCGGAAGCCCGGTTGCAAGCGGTTGGAATATTCCAGACCATTGCCATTCGCAAAAGAGCTTTCACATCCGGGTCATGAGGCATTTGTTCAAGCGGATCCCAGAAGAAGATCAAGAAATCGATCTTGTTCTCGGTGATCTTCGCTCCTATTTGCTGATCTCCACCTAGAGGTCCGCTCTGTAGTTTATTGATCCTGAATCCCAATTCTTTTTCAAGTATTTCACCGGTTGTTCCGGTCGCATAAATTCTATGATGAGCCAGTAAATCCCGGTTGAATTTCGCCCATTCGAGGAGGTCTTTCTTTTTATTATCATGTGCCACCAGGGCGATCTTTTTATCATGTTCCATGGCGATTTTTTTATTGTTCATTAATGGTCTCCCGTCCTTTCAACGAGTAGAATGTAATGACCGAAGTTGTTCTTATATTACCTGTGTATGTAATCGTCGTCCTCCCGTTTATATACAGTTAACATCACGTAAACAAGAAATACTCTTTACTGCTGTAAACTGAAATTCAGCTACTCGTTATACTATTAACAATCGCTGTTGTCTATCATTTCCCCGGCTCAGATTATGAAGACACCTGGTGAGGAAACATCCTTTGGTTTTAATATGAGATTGACCGGTACCCAGCTGTCCAGGTTGTCGGCCAGTATAGACGCATCCCTTCAAACCAGAAACCGGCGAAATCTCGGGTTTACAAAAGAGCTGGAGGATCTTTTTGAACGGGAAATTTCCAGAACAAGGCGGGAACGGGTCTTTTTTCTGGGGTTGATTGCTGCGGTTGTTTATGACTTATTCCTCTTTCTTGATACGGTCATTATTCAAGATATTTTTATCACCTCGCTTATCATTCGATTGGGAATAATCACTCCGCTGATTCTCATTGTCAGCGCATTGATCTATAAAGGAAAGTCCCCTATTTTTCGTGAGGTGTCAATTTCTTTGGCCACAATTGTCGTGGGTATATCAAACATTGTTTTGATCATGTTAAGTAACAGTATGAATAAAATTTTTTATCACCCCGGTTTGATCCTGGTCATCATCTATTGCAATCTGATGGCACGCCTTAAATTCAGGTTCGCGTTATTCACATCGATAACGCTCACAATGTTCTATGTAGTGTTTTATCCTTCCCTTCCCTCAATTCCTTCACAAATAGAAACGACAAATATAGCCATTCTGATTGCTTGTGTGGTTTTGACTCTATTTGTAAATTTCATGATGGAAGTGGAGCAGCGCAGAAATTTTTTGCTTACTTTACGCGAAAGAATTCGGCGAGGTGAATTAACTGTTCAGAATAGAAAACTCTCCCGCCTGGCTACGCTGGATCCGTTGACCAAATTGGCCAACAGACGGGAGATTGATGAATACATTGAACAATTGGGCGATGAAATTCAATTAATGTGTCTTTCTGTGATCATGGTGGATATCGATCATTTCAAAAAATTTAATGACACCTATGGTCACATAGCCGGTGATACATGTTTACAAAAAGTAGCCAGGGAGCTTCGCGATGCTGCACACCGGCAGGGGGATATGGTGGGTCGAATTGGCGGTGAGGAATTCATCCTCTTTCTACCAAATTCAAATCTAGAGGATGCCCGGTTGATAGCAGAAAAAATTGTCCATCGGATTTTCGATCTGGCTATTCCAAATAGCGGTTCACCTATTGAACCATTTGTTACTATAAGCGCCGGAGTCTCTTCAGGAGAGATAAAAACTACATCCGATGCCAAAAATTTAATCGAATCTGCTGACCAGGCACTTTATTGTGCCAAGAACAATGGACGGAATCAGGTTGCCATCAAACAGGAAGAAACTACCTGAGATGAAAGAAACCGGATTCCCGCAAGCAATTGAATCCCCGATTGAACAGGAGTCCGTGTTCTTGCCGGAATATTCCCACGAGGAAATTCTGAATCTGGAAAAAACTATAGATCAATTCATTGAAAAAGGAGAACAAAAACTCGATTTTGGACCTCATTTGGAAAAACTATATCTCAAGGAAGATTCAGAGAATCGCAGGAAAGCCGTTTTTATCGGGGGGATTTTCGCGCTTGTCTTGTACGATCTTTTCCTAATTGTTGATAAAAATGTACTCACCAATGTTTTCCAAATCGCTTTGATCGTTCGATTGGGTATATTTACTCCAATTGCCCTTTTATTTATTCTTTTTTCTGATACAAGGGTAAATTTTATATTCAGGGATTTATTTAAGATTCTGATCACACTGGGAGCTGCGGTAACATTCATATATCTGTCATCCATTAGCAGGAATAGAGATGCTGTTTTTTATTTCCCCGTTTTGATCCTTATTGTCGCTTATGGCAATGTCTTCCTGCGTATCCGATTTATAGGCGCCTGTATTTCCTCATCAATCCTTTTCTTCCTTTTTCTTTTCTTTTTTCCGATAGATCCCAAATTTCCTCCGCAGGTGCTAATCACCAATATCTTATTTCTGCTGGCCGGGATTGCCATAACCCTCGTTGCCAACCATTACATTGAGCAGGAAGCAAGGAGTATTTTCCTGTACAGCACCAAGGAACGTATCCGGCAGAGGCTGCTGGAAGATGATAATGAATATCTGACGGAATTATCCACAACCGACGCTTTGACAGGTCTGGCAAACCGCAGGGAAGTAAACAACTACCTGCAAAATCTCAGCCAGATGCGTCCTGAGATCATGACCATCATAATGTTGGATATTGATTACTTTAAAAATTTCAATGACCATTATGGTCACGCCGCCGGGGATTCATGCCTTCGACAAATTGCAGGTATTCTGATGAATTCAGTCCGACGAAAACGTGATCTGGTTGGGCGTTTTGGCGGTGAAGAATTTATTATCCTTCTGCCTGATACAGGCCTGGAAAATGGAATCCAGATTACCGGATCTATTATGCAGGAAGTGGAGAAGGCTTCGATACCCCATGTTGAATCGCCGGTAAAACCGTTTGTTACGATCAGTTTTGGAATTGCCTGTGGCGAGGTGGCAGTCAGCGGCAATGTAGAAAGAATATTAAAAAGCGCTGATCTTGCTCTTTACCAGGCCAAGGATGCAGGAAGAAATCAAATCAGCTCAACCGATCTACGGTCAAGCTGATTGCAATTACATGTTTTTTTATTATCGCAATTCCAACTCAAGTTGTGCGAATTGTAAAGCAAAATCCTGTTTCAAAACCTGTCTCTCCGCCTGCGGAAGCAGACTGGCTTCTATGGCATTGAAAACAAAATGTTTGATCGTATCCATCGTATAACCAAATTGATCAGTTATTCTTAGGTATTCTTCCGTGAGATTGGTGTTGAACATAGGCGGATCGTCAGAATTAATGGTTACAAACAACCCGGCTTCCAGAAGCCTTGGCAAAGGATGCTCCGCAATAGACGTAGCCACCTTCAAACAAACGTTACTGGACGGGCAAACTTCAAGGGGTATCTGTTTTTCTTTCAAATACTCAACCAGTACGGGATCTTCAAGACTGCGAACCCCGTGGCCGATGCGAACGGCATTTAATTTTTTTATTGCTCCCCAGACACTGGCAGGTCCCTCGGTTTCACCGGCGTGGGGCGTTGAGGGAAAGCCGGCATCCTGGACAATTTTGAATGTTTCAGTAAACAATTCCGGCGGGTTGCCAATCTCAGGTCCGCCCAATCCCAACGATGTGATCCCGTTGTTCCGGTTTTTTACGGCCCATCTGGCGATCAATTGGCTGTCTTCAACCGGGCGTTTTTCCCGTGAGATATCAGGTGCCATGGTGATGCGAACTCCATAGTTTTCCTCCCCTAATTTCCTTGCACAATTGATTGCCGCGAGTTGGTCATCGAGTGGGATATGAGGAAGATGAGTGAATGGAGTAAAGATAACTTCGCTGTAACGGATGTTCTGGTCAGCTCTATCTTTGATAAATTCCGTTGTGATCAATTCCAGGTCATCAGCTGACCTGATACAGCTGCAAATGGCCAGATAAACTTCAATAAAGTGGTCGAATCCGGTGAATTGATACCAATCCCGCAATCCTTCAACGGTTTGAGCCGGAAGTTCAACATGATTTCTTTCCGCGAGTTTCAGAAGGGTTGTCGGTTGAATGGATCCTTCAAGATGCACATGCAATTCAACTTTGGGCATTCGGCGGATAAAATCATGAATATTCATTTTGGGGTTTCCTTTTTTTGATGATACTGTGTTGATCCAAGAAAGAAAATTCTATAAGGCGATGGTCTGCAATAAATCCGGCTGCTTCCAGGCATCTTCTTGAAGCGGTATTTTCGATGGCACAACCAGCCGAAGGTACCCAACCATTCCTATGACAGAAGTTTACCAGATACCGGACAATAAACTGCCCGTATCCCTTCCCCCGAAAAGGAGTGGTCACCAGCATTCCGATGTCGTGATCCAGCCTTTCCGGATATACGGGAGAGTGAATTCCGAATCCTACAAGGTTATTTTCCGATTCAAAGATAAAGATCCGGTTTGCGCGGATATACTCCATCACCTCGGATGGGTGGTCAAATACTTCTTCATTAACCGAGATTATCCTGGTTTCGTCAGATGGTTGTCCTGATCGTATGGAAAGTGGTAATGGTGGATGGATATCCGGTGTTTCTTGATAGGTGCGGAAAAGGACTCCGATTGCTTTTGAATCCTTATAATGGGAAAAGCAGCTTGAAAGCAAAGGGGTATCAAATGTTTTACAGAGTGCCGATTTGACTTTGAATTCCTTTAAAATAGTACCAAAAATGAGATCCGTTTTCTGGATCCATTCAGGCATGATAAAGTACTCGAGCAGGCAACTTTCCGGTGACAGGTAGAAATATCCTGCTGGCTTATTATCCAATCTGATTTCTGTTAGATTCGCGTTTTGCAATAACAGTTCAAGATAATATTCCTGAGCAAAAGGCAGCCCATCAAGGTACCGTTCACGCATGGAATAGATCCGCCCATTTTGGGGACCAGGAAGAAATGCAACATTCATAGGTTTATTCTTTCAGGACAGATGCCAGACCGATCGGTTTTTTATCAAATTCCAATTCTATCAGTATGTTCTTCATCACATGAATTTGCGCAATTTATTAAGAGAATAATTATCTGAAATGACACACCATTACATCATCTTCACAAGATTTCCATAACTTCCTACTACCAT
>CAYRHB010000057.1:0-22551 GCA_964424035.1 uncultured Leptolinea sp. | reverse complement strand
TGATACATACGAAGCCACACCCATAATCTGTTCTTGGTCGGTGTGATGAAGCGAATTATAGGCAATTTCTGAGATCGTTACACTCCTGCCATCAGGAGAAAATGCTCTGCGGTCATCCAATTTGATCTGATCTGCCGTGACAGGTTTGGAAGACTCCAAATCGGAAAGCATTTTGGCTGCACGTTCTTTTAATTTTTCTGCCACGATTTCAGATGCCTTCACTACAGCTGTTCCGGAAATGTACGTTGTACTTGATGCATAAGCGCCAACGTCAAACGGAGTCATATCCGTGTCTGATGAATAGCAGATAATATCTTCTGTGGGAACACCCAGGACCTCGGCTGCCATCTGGGCAAGAACTGTATCTGAGCCGGTTCCAAGGTCGGTTGCTCCAACCAGCAAGTTGAAGGAACCGTCATCGTTGAGTTTAATACTGGCTCCGCCCATATCCAGGTATGGAATGGCCGTTCCCTGCATAACAGTGGCTAAACCGATGCCCCTTTTTAGGAATGGTTTCCCTTTCACACTATGCCAATCCACATTATTGAATTTCTGGTCCCATCCGATGACTGCTTTTCCCTGTCGTACACATTCTTCCAGTCCAACAGTATGAATGATTTCCGGGCGCGGTTCTCGTCCTTCACTCCAGGAAGTACTGAATGGATGAAGCTCACCGGAACGAACCGCGTTCTTTAACCTGAATTCAATGGGGTCCATATCCAGGGCGCGGGCAATCTTTTCCATATGCCGTTCTACCGGCCAGAATCCCTGGGGAACACCATATCCACGGAATGCACCCGCGGGTGGATGATTTGTGTAAACTATATCTGCATAGAACCGGATATTCGGATTTTTCCTGTATTCGTCATCACCCACATAAAGTGCCATTGACTTTTGCCCTGTATTCCCAGTCACAGTCAGTGCATGACAACCATAAGCACCGGTATCCGTAAGGGCGTACATTTCATTGGCGGTAATTGTCCCATCTTTCTTTACGCCGGTCTTCATATGGATCCGCATGGGGTGACGTGACCGGGAAGCGGTAAATTCCTCTTCACGTGAATATTCAACAATTACTGGTCTTCCAGTAGCAATGGATAAGTGGGCTGCGACATCCTCAATCAAAATCTCCTGCTTACCACCAAACCCTCCACCCACCCTGGGTTTGATAACCCGGATACGCTTCATGGGAAGTCCCAGAACCGGAGCAAGGATCCTGCGGGCGTGAAAAGGAACCTGCGTGGACGTACGGATAACCAGACGGTCATCTTCGTCCCAATAGGTTACAACAACATGCGGTTCAATATGTGCCTGCTGAACTTTCTGGACCTCATAATCTTCTTCCACAACAAGGTCTGCTTCCTGGAATCCTTTTTCAACATCACCAATATCAATCCGGATCATGGCGGCAATGTTTCTGGTTGGATCAGAATCAGCGAAGTTTACATATTCCGGTTCCTCGTGAATCCTCACAGCACCTTTTTCCATCGCTTTCCTGGAATCCAGGACTGCAGGCAGAACTTCATATTCAACGTCAATTAATCGTAAAGCCTGATCTGCAATCTCGGCGGATTCGGCAGCCACAAAGGCAACACGGTCTCCAACGAAACGCACCCGGCTGTCAAGAGAAAACATATCCAGAGGTCCGGGAATTGGATCAGATTGTCCTGCGCTGGAATAAACAACCCTTGGGATATCTTTCCAGGTCAATACGGCAGCTACACCCTTAAGCTCACGTGCTTTCGTCGTGTCAATCCGTTTTATCTTTGCATGAGCAACAGGGCTATGCAGAATCTTCCCCACCAGCATGCCCCGCAACTCAATGTCAGACGCAAAGGCAGGTTTCCCCTGAACCAGTTTTATTGCATCCAATTTGGGTTCGGATTTGCCAATTGCCCGGTAGCCCTTCGTTTTTGATGTTATTTGGACTTTGGGAGCAATTCTCGTTGAAACAGGCGCCAATCCGGATGGTTCTTCATCATCAGACCGACCGGGTTCAGTGACGTTCCACGCCTCCCCTGATTCCGTTCCATTACCAATTTCGGGTACAGGTTCTCCCCGTAATACAGCAGCCGCCCGCATTACAGCCTGAACAGGTTTCAGATATCCGGTGCATCGACAGAGTACACCGGATAATGCTTCTCTGATTTCGCTTTCAGTAGGATTGATGTTCCTTTCCAGTAATGATTTGGCTGCCAGAACCTGAGCAGGTGTGCAATATCCACACTGGATCGCTCCAGTTTGCACAAACGCCTGTTGAATTGGATGAAGTCCTTCTGTCTTTTTCCAACCCTGTTCCGGGTGTTGTCCAATACCTTCGATGGTTTCGATCAAATGCCCGACAGCCTGCGCAGCCAGCATTCTGCATGAATTTACAGGGATGCCATCCAGTAATATGGCACACGCGCCGCATTCTCCGTTTTCACAACCACCGTATTTTGCGCCGAAATAACCTTCCCTTCGTAATAATTCCAGGAGCGTAATTCCGGGAGTGTAATCAAGATCAATTTGCTTCCCGTTGATCGAAAATTTGCTGATCATCGAACATCCTTCCCGCTACCATCCCCAAAACCGGGGACAAGTCTATCAATAAGAACCTTTATCGCTGATCGTTGATATTCGGAAAAACCAGTTTCCTCCTTCGAATCGGAACGGGAAATCTTGCCAAGAATTTCAGACACGATATTTCTGGGTTCATCCTCAAGAAGAACGGGGAGATCACCTGAACCACCATAGACAACCCGGATTCCACTTTCTTTTCGTTTGGCATAGATCACATAAACAACCGGTTTATCCTCTGGAGACCGGGAAATATCGTCATATCCAGTTTCAACCGGCATCTCAAAATCAATACCTGTGATCAATTTTCCAGGACTTTTTGTCCGGCCATTAATCAACCATTCCTGCAACGGAATGGGTTTATTTCCAGATTCCCAGAATAATCTCGCATTCAAAGCGAGCAGGCATCCAAGAAGCGGAGAGCTTCCATCAGATGTCATTAACACGCCACCGATGGTTGCCACTCTCCTCAGATTAATGTTGGTTTCACGTCGCGCAGCCTGTGCCAAACCTGTTGGAATTTCTGAATGATCAACCAGATCTTGAAGTCTAACCATTGCGCCAATTTTGCAGCGATCTTCTTCAAATGAGATATTGTTTAAACCCAATGCCTGCAGATCAACAACAGCGATCGATTGCTCCGTATGCCGGCTGACAATCGTTCCACCACCCAGTGGAATTGTTACCGGAGTATTCCGGTTAAGCAATCTCCTGGCCTGCTCCAGATTCTCAGGCCTGTTATACTCGATGATCATAAATCCTCACTGTAATAAAGCCCGATCAAACACCAGAGTTGATCAGGATTAATTATTTCTGTGCAAAGGTGTCGATTAATAGTCTGACATCACCACCAACCGGGTAGAGAATCGGGCAGGTGCAGCCATATTTTCGATATTCAGCTACTTTTGCCCGGGCTTCATCAGGAGTACCTGATGCGGTGATATCCAGTATCAGTTTCTCCGGAACAAGATGCTTGGCTTTATCGATCTGTTCCTTCGTGGCAGGCCAGCCCAGAATAGATTGGATCTCTCTTACTACATCTTCAGAAACGCCGGATGCTTTTGCAATATGGGGCTGTTGTGCCAGATACTGGCACAATAATCCCCGTGTGGTATCAAATGCTTTATCATGGTCATTATCCACCGAACAGACGACCAATTGCGGACGGTCCAGATCATCCAGAGTCTTATTCGCTTTCTTTAATCCAGCCTGCAACAGGTCCATGGCTTTTTCATTGTATTTTGGGGCGACACAATAATTCAATACAACCCCATCAGCTATCGCTCCGGTCATTTCCATCATTTGGTCACCGGTGGCACCGATCATAATGGGGATATTGCGGGGCTCTCTTCGTCCATGAACAACATCCAGTTCTATTCCGTCCACATGGATAAATTCTCCATGGAAGGTTACCTTTTCCATATTAAGCAACCGTTTCATTACCGTTACGGTTTCTTTCATCGCCAGCAATGGTTTCTTTCTTTCAATTCCCACATTGCGGGCAAGCGGATCCCACCATGCACCAATACCACAAATAATCCGGTTGGGCGCCAGATCATCCAGAGTCAGATAGGTGGCAGCGAGTAAACCAATATTGCGCGTCCAATTATTAATGACTCCAGATCCTACCTTTATTTTTTCCGTGACTGCAGCATATGCAGCCATGGGAACGATTGCGTCACGAACCAGGCGGCTTTCCGCCTGCCAGACCGCTTCAAACCCCCGTTCTTCTGCGTACCGTACATAATCCAGGCCATCCCTTAGATCATGGGCATCCTGCAAGTATAGAGCAACTCGTTCAGCCATTATTCCTCCAGGGTAGATATGGGGTTGTAAGACAACTACATTATAGAATAACTTGTTTCTGTTCGTATTGCTTTAATAAATCCAGATCTTCCGGAAAATCAAGATCCAAACCAAGAGATTCTCTCTCAACAATTTGCAGATCAATATTATGTTGTTCAGCCTGACTGCAATGCTTTGTGAATGAACCATCTCCAAATTGATAGGTAATAAGCCCTGTTGGTTTAATAAGTAAAGCATTGGTGCCTTCCCTACGTCTGTCAGGGGCAATTACCACAACGGGTGGTTTATTGGATCTGGCAATCAATTCTTCAATATCATCTTTGGACAAAAGAGGCAGGTCCGATGGAAGAATCAATATACCCTGTGCTGAAAACATCTGCGCCACCATTGTTGCACGCATAAGCGCTGTATTCAATCCGGGATTGCCATCTTCCATTACAGTCCTGGCATTTTGTTCTCTTGCCAGAGAAAGAACAGCCGTATCGCTGCTTACTACCAGAATCTGATCTATCCCGTTCACCTGGTTAATGACCTGAAGGGTATGGCCCAATAAAGAGAGGTTCAGCAATTCCCGTTCATCATCAGATAATACACCGGAAAGCCGCGTCTTTCCACGTCTTAATGGCTTTACCGGCACGATTGCCCATAAACTCATAGATCATCCTTCAAAATGGAAGGCTCATTCCAAATTCAACTGTTTCTTTTGCCAGTCTAACTCTATCGTCAATCGATCGCATGATCGTATTTGTTACCATCGGCATTATACCCCGGGCAGAAATATACTCAACGTCTTTTGCATCCTGAGAATCCAGTATAAATCCTGAAAGGAGGTCCTGGTAATGCTCAGCTACAGATATCGAACCGGGTTCGATCCCCAACTCAGAGAACATTTTGGCTGCCGGCCCTTTTATGGTTTTCCCGCCAATAATCGGTGAAACTGCTAAGATCCTTTTTTCTTTAAGCAGTTCTCTAATATCCTTCAGGTGCAGAATCGGGTCTATACTGACCCACGGGTTCGACGGGCAGAAGATAACCAGGTCCGCTTCCTTGATGGCTCTCTTTACATTTTCTGTTGGACCAGCAGACTCTGATCCCTTAAATATAAATCCCGTTACGACAGGCTGGCATTGTTCTTTTACGAAATATTCCTGAAAACCAAGAAGTCTCCCATCGTTGGTCTTTACTATCGTCCTGACCGGTTGATCCGACATGGGTAATACATGGATCTTTACACCAAGATAACCGCATAAGGTTCGAGTTACATCCGTTAATGTATCTCCACGATCAAGCATCCGTGTTCGTTCCATGTGTAATGCCAGGTCATGGTCTCCGAGATTGAACCAGTGCGGTGCATTCAATTCTTCCAGGGTTTTCATAACTTCCCAGGTTTCATCCATACGTCCCCAACCGGTATCAGGGTTTGCCAATCCGGCAAGGGTATAGCAGACAGTATCAATGTCCGGGGAAATATGAAGCCCAAACAGTTCAAAATCATCTGCCGTGTTAACGATTACCGATAACTGTTCATTTTTTAAGTATTGAGCCAACCCATTAACCAATTTTGCCCCTCCAACACCACCGGCCAGGGCAACAATGTTTTTGAAATCGTTCATTTATTGATTTTGTCTCCAGGTTGAATGATTAAAACTACCCTGATTTGATCATCCAGGATGGAAAAGGTCTGTCAGGATCCTGAATGGTCATGGCTTTTTCCGGGCAGCGGTGGATGTTCTGAAAGTCAATACGTACTTTTGGTGAATTTATCCATGGGGTACGGGTCAATCAATCGCACTTTCTATAATAAAGAATATCGGCATAATAGCCCGGCATCGGGAGCATCCAGATAGATCATAGAAAGATTATCAATTCGAATATTGAATTTGATATCCATTGGTACGTATCGTTCCAGGATATTACAAATCTCTTTTCCGCCGTTTCGGGAATAGAGTAGTGTTATGTGGGGTATCCATGCCTCGGGTGAATAATTATTATTTATTCCCTTCATGAACAGCTTGCATCTTTCCCAGATCTCGGATTGCAGCTCACACATCATCCTGTTGCGAGCCAATATGAATGTCAAGACGGGTGTCTGACCGGGAAAGACGCCCAACCCACCGCTCACCGTTTCAAAGCTGGTATGGGAGCCTGCAATCTCTCGGATTACCGGGGATAAAGGATCCAGGTCAATGGCCTGCGAAACGATCCAGGAAATATGAACATGTTCCAGGTCAGGCTTTTTATTAAGGATCACGTCTTTTCCATCAGGTATCTGATCAAGAATCCCCTGCCATGTCGTTTCATCGATTATTGAGGCCAGTGAATAGAACATCGTTTACCTGAATAGATCCTCTTCTACAGGTCTTATCAATTCTGTCATGCTGCTCTCCCGTAATGTATAGGGAAATCCCCTTGCTAAAACTACCGGATTTCGTTCATCAGCCTGCCCCATGACTAAAGATGCCGCTGCAGCCAATTCATCCGCCGCACCAACCTGGGTTACTTTGAGTTTATACCCAAAAATATCTGGTTTCCCACGTAGATCAACCAATGCAGGCATTCCGGAAACACCAATTGCCACTCCAACCGTTCCATTGCGCCAGGCTCGACCATGCGAATCAATAATCAGTACCCCGAAATGCAATCCGAATTCCTTCTCCAGAATTTTCCTTAGGTTGTCCGCGGATCGATCCGGGTTTTCTGGTAGTAAAAGAAACCAGTCTTCTGATGAACCAGTCTCCAGTTTTACATTGGAATGGTCTATGCCGGCATTCGCGCAGATGAACCCGCATTTGTGTTCCACAATCAATGTTCCGTTTTTTTGGCGGACAACTTCATTACTTTCCTGAAGAACGAGTTCAACAAACCGGGGATCTTTACGTGTCCTATTGGCAATTTCAAATGCTTTCGCTGATGGGACGACCTGAGAGAGATTTACCAGTCTGTTTTCAGTTTTACTGATGATTTTCTGGGCTACAACCCAGATATCACCATCCCGGGGAACAATATCGGCTTTCCGGACAGAATGTATAAGAATATCTGCCAGGTTATCACCCGGCTCGATCAGAGGTATTCCTGGAATAGGAATCAGACTCAGGGTCACAAAATCTCCTGTCAGCGTTGAATTCCAGTAATGCGAATTCCTGATGCATGCACGCCAAATTGTTTATTGATCCCAATAAGAACAGAAGTGAGTCCTTCAACAACCACTGAATTCTCAATGGGTCCGGCATCCACTCCAAATAAACCTGTATCCTTGACCAGTTCAACAACCATTGTACGGGTTTCCCTGTCTCCACCTGTTACCAGCACATCGCAGTCAACTGATTCACCAGAAAGCAAGTTTTCGTAAGAAATATTTTGGAAAGCGGCAAATACCTTCACATTCTCCCCGAGAATGGATTGCGCCTGCTGGGCGGCAGATCCTTCGGGCGGCATCTGTACGCGGGTTACTTTTGGTGGAACAAGTGGCACAGTGACATCAATAATTTATTTACCCTTTACATTAGGTTTTTTGGTTTTCAACATATCCAATTGGAAAGTAAATGGTACGGTTAATACAACAATCTCTGCTTCATCAGCGGCAGCTGAATTTTCCATGCCTTTGATTGAAGAATCATTTAACAAAAGACTCTGTACTTCTTCAACAGCAGCTATCGCTTTTTCGGTCGTTCGTGAACCGATGATGACCGAATGACCAGCGAGAGCCCAGCGGTATGCCAATCCTTTTCCTTCTTTGCCCGTACCCCCCAGAATCGCAATGGTTTTGGGATTTTGCGTTGTCATCATGCCTCTCTTATCCATTTGATGATTTCAGGATGCAAATTGTGCGTTATACCGCGACCATACTGCTGGTGCCAGTTTCCTGGTGTCAGCAAATGCTTTTTCTTCATCCATGCAAACGATCTCCCTATCTTTCATAAGGATTTGTCCATCAACCATGGTTGTTGTGATCAGACTTTCATTGAAACCAAAGAGGATGTGCCATGGAATATTTCCGGCGGTCATTGGAGTATACGGGTGGTAGTCTACAAAGATCAAATCAGCCCGCTTTCCCTGTTTGATCATACCAACTTCAACGCCATTAAACTGATTTGCGACCAGTTCACGGTTCCGTTGGATGGCCATGCGGGCAACCAGACTTCCATTCATTCGCCGCGGATCACGATGCCAGAGTTTATGAGCAAGATAAGCTGCTTTCCATTCATCCCACATGGTATTTGAAAAGCCATCATTCCCAAGACACATTTTTATACCCATACGATCCATCGCTTCAACCTGGGACATGCCGACCGCATTGTTCATATTACTACGAGGTTGATGCGTCACCCATGCTCCAGTTTTGGCCAATATCTCCATTTCTTTTACATCAACATGTACTGCGTGGGCAATAATGGCTTTTGAATTTAAAATCCCGAATTTATCCAACCGGTCTACGACCCGCAGCCCTGACTTTGACAAACTGTCGTATTCATCTGCTTCAGATTCGGCCACATGTATGTGGAAGCCAATACCATAAGGAATATTTTTACGGGCTTTTTTCAAAGTCTCATCTGAAAGAGTCAAACTGGCATGCAACCCAAAAGATGCGGCTACACGCCCATCCAGCGGGTGGTCTCTATTTATATAATTGGCAAACCGTACATTCTCTTTGATTCCTTCGTCCGCTTGATCTAATCCATTTCGATCAGTAACTTCATAGCAAAGACTGGCCCGAATGCCGGATAGCTCAACCACCTTATAGATCTCATCCAATGAACCACCAATAAAGGAAGGTGATGCGTGATGGTCAAAAAGTGTGGTGGTTCCATGGCGAATCGCATCAAGTATGCATACAGTAGCTGAAGCTGCAACCGATTCCCGGTCAAGAGCTTTATCCAGTGGCCACCAGAGTTTTTCAAGTATCTCAACAAATCCGGACGGAGCATCTCCGGGAATACCCATTCCTCGCGAGTATGCCCCATAAAAATGTGTATGGGCGCAGATATTACCCGGCATTACAAGTTGTCCATGTGCGTCCAGGCATTCTTCACCTGGGAACATATCCAGCAGTTTTTGCTGTTGTTCAATATGGGTGATCTTTCCCCCTTCCACTCGAAGCGCACAACCTTCCAGAATCCGGTTCTCATCATCCCATGTAACCAGAATACCGTTGGTTATCAGCATTTTTACTCCTTCTTTTGAATATGGAAGTAAAAAAATTGTAGCACATCAAAGGTTGGAAGTTGTAAGACATCTGTCATTATCGTTTGTTACTCTTAAACCATTCAGGAAATAGCATATAATCCGGTAATACCTATGCAAAGTAAGGGAAAGCAGATGACAACAACTCGAGAGCAAGCCATTGATTTTGCACGCAAGAATAGCGATCGTTTTGAGAACAACTTGATTGATTTGGTAAAAATACCGTCTGTGTCAACAGACCCTGGTTTGAAGTGGGCCATGCAAGAAACCGCAGAGAAAATAGTAGTGCTTTTGAAAAAAATTGGGTTTGAAACTGCGGATGTTTATCAGACAGCCGGTCATCCTGTTGTTGTTGGGCAGACCATTCCGGATAAAACAAAATTGCCTACCCTTCTCATTTATGGGCATTATGATGTACAACCACCTGATCCATTAGATTTGTGGAAAACCCAACCATTTGATCCTACGATTATTGGTGACCGGATGTTCGGTCGTGGGACTTCAGATATGAAAGGCCAGATTGTTCTGAGTCTCGCGGCAATTGAATCCGTCCTTAAACAGGGAAAGATCCCGATGAATATCAAAGTGATCTTTGAAGGCGAGGAAGAGATCGGTTCACCCAACCTGGCTGATTTCATCCAGTCTCATAAAGAATTGCTGGCATGCGACTATATTCTCAATCCGGATGCCGGGTTGGTTTCTGCCGATCTCCCTGCCATCACATACGGACTTCGCGGGCTGGCGTATTTTGAATTGCGGTTTTATGTTCCTGAGCATGACCTTCTTTCTGGTGGTTTCGGGGGAGCATTCCTTATTCCGGCACAGGCTCTTTGTGAGGTCATTGCAAAGATGCATGATGAAAACGGAACGATCACGCTTCCGGGGTTCTATGAGAAAGTCCTACCATTATCAGATGAAGAACGCAAAGAATTTGCACGCCTGCCGATTTCTGATGATTATTACAAACAGACCGCGGGAGTACCTGAATTATGGGGTGAAAAAGAATTCTCGGCTGTCGAACGTATTAGCGGAAGGCCAACTCTGGAGGTTAACGGCTTGCTGAGTGGATTTACAGGAACAGGTTCAAAAACCGTCCTTCCCGCGTATGCCATGGCAAAGATATCCTGCCGGCTTGTACCAGACCAGGATCCGGATGATGTTTATGAGCAATTTAAGAAATTTTTAGAAGTAAACGTTCCATCAACAGTTCGATGGGAATTGATCAATATGGCCGGTGGACCTCCGTGTCTGACCGATCCGAGTCTACCAGAGGCAATTGCAATGTCCGAAGCCATGAAAACGGTCTGGGGAATAGCACCAGTGTTAAAAAGAGAGGGCGGCTCCATTCCGGTTGTTGCAGATATGCAACAAATACTGGGAGTGGAATCGGTGCTAACAGGTTTTGGAATGCCGGAAGATGCCATCCACTCTCCTAATGAATCACAACATATGCCAACCTTCCACAGGGGAGTTGAATCCATCATCCATTTCATTTATAACCTTTTAGAAAAACAGGCAAACAAAAATGAATAAGAAATTATCATCGTATGGCGGACAGGCATTAATCGAAGGTGTGCTCATGCGTGGCGGCAAAGCACTTTCCGCTGCCATGCGGAAACCTGACGGACAGATCGTCATTGAAACAGAGAGATTGACTGGTATCTATACGAATTCCTGGGCAAAAACGCCATTCCTTCGAGGATTGTTGCTTTTATGGGATTCTCTTGGTCTGGGAATGAAATACCTGACCATTTCAGCCAACATGCAAACCGGTGAAGATGAAAAATTGGAAGGCCCTGCTCTCTATCTAACTCTGGCTTTATCACTGGCATTCGGGATCGGATTATTCTTTCTGATTCCAGCTGGATTGGGACATCTGGCCATCAATTTTCTGGGATTTTCGATCTGGTGGAGCAATGTACTTGAAGGAGTAATCCGGTTGGTTATTGCCATCGGTTATATCTGGGCGGTTGGGAAAATGCCGGATATTGCCCGTGTTTTTGCTTATCATGGAGCAGAACACAAAACAATTAATGCATTCAATGCCGGTGCTGAGTTAACGCCGGAAACTGTAAGCCAATATTCCGTCGAACACCCCCAGTGCGGAACGGCGTTTCTTTTAACACTGATCGTATTATCAATATTTGTTTTTGCCTTGCTGGGCCCATTGGGCGGAATCTGGCGCTATGTCTCACGCCTTCTATTGATTTTCCCCCTCGCATCATTGGCGTACGAATTGATCAGGTGGAGCAATAAGCATCAAAACAATACATTGGTAAAAATGATGATCAAACCCAACCTGGCTCTTCAGCATTTGACAACGAGGGAACCGTCACTTGAGATGCTTGAAGTATCTATCACGGCATTTACAACCATGTTGGAAATGGAAGAAGAACCGAGTCCTGGTATAGAACTGGCACATGAAACAGCCTGAATTGAAGACCTGGCAATCGCTTTCCCTCGGAATTGTGATCGGAGCATTGATCATGGCTGGTGCTCTGATTATTTCATTGCCGGATCGCAAGACGCCTCTATCCATCTTACCCACAGGTACACCGTCTCCGATAATGCTTTACGTTACCGGGGCTGTCAATAAGGCTGGTGTAGTGATGATCTCTCCGAAAAGCCGTGTTCAGGATGCCATCCAGGCAGCAGGAGGATTAACCACTGAGGCGGATGTATCACAGATAAACCTGGCAGCATTCGTGGTTGATGGTCAGAAAATCCAAATTCCTTCAATCGGTGAAACCGTAGAAATTGTTTCAACAAGTCGCTCTTCTTCTGTTTCAGATGATATAGGATTGATATCCGTCAATACCGCTACTCAGAAGGATCTGGAGAAATTGCCAGGGATTGGCGAAGAAAAAGCCAAAGCGATCATAAGAGAGAGAGAAGCGCGGGGAAAGTTTTTAACATTGGATGAACTTGCCTCCATACCCGGAATTTCTGCCAGAATAATTGAGCAAATAAGACCCTTTTTGGTATTTGAATAATATACCCGCGAAGCCAGGGAGTATAATTTGACTATGACTATTCGAGAAGATTTGGACAATGCATTAAAAGAATCGCTGAAAAGCGGTGATGAATTAAAGAAAACTACCATCAGGTTGGCCATTGCCGCGATTAAACAGGTGGAAGTCGATAAACGTGTAAAACTTGATGATGCTGGCGTGATACCAGTCCTTCAAAAAGAAGTAAAAAACCGCCGGGAAACTATTCTAGATGCCCAAAAAGCTAATCGACCTGATACTGTCGTGCAAGTCGAAAAAGAGATCGCCATCCTCGAAACCTTTCTTCCGAAAGAAATGGATATCGAGGAATTGAAAGTTCTGATCAAGAAGGCGATTGACGAAGTTGGAGCTTCGACTCAGTCTGATATGGGAAAAATAATGAAGATCGTTATTCCCCAGGTTCAGGGACGTGCCAGTGGTGATACGATCTCAAGGACAGTTCGCGAATTACTTGGCAGCTAATTAATCCATGACTTCTTTCTCCCTTATGGGATTCAAAGATTTTGTTAAAAGCCGGGGTTTTGGGGAACTGATCCTCCTGGTAATAGCGGTATTGCTTTCCTATACCGCTTTGATCTTTCCGCTTGCCCTGCGCCCATCCTACCTTCCAATAACAATCGGGAATGTTGCTCCACAGGATATTCAGGCGCCATACTCCCTGACATATGAAAGTGATATCCAGACAGAAGCAGCAAGAAAAGAAGCAGAGCGTACGGTTTCTCCTATTTATTTAGCGGCTGATCCTGTGATAGCCCGTCAAAAACTTGACGATTTGCGTGTGGTCATGGAATATATCACTTCCATTCGTACAGATCAGTATGCGACAAGAGCTCAAAAGATAGTCGATATTCAAGCGATAAAAGTTGTGAAATTTGATGAGACTGAGTCCTCTTCCCTGCTTGATATGTCAGATGAGAGATGGGAGTCCTTTCAAAAGGAATCTCTTCGTGTTTTGGAAGAGATTATGCGCTCAACGCTCCGGACGGATCAGATCTATGAAGCCCGCCAATCCATTCCCAGCCGGATCTCGCTTTCATTTACAACTTCCTCAAGTTCCCTGATATCAAGGCTGATTGAACCTCAAATCGAAGCGAACTCATCATTCAGTGAAGATCGGACACGTGCCGCCATTGAACAGGCAAAACAGGCGGTTCAACCGGTTTCAAGATCACTTTTATCCGGTGAAATCATCGTACGCCGGGGTCAAATAGTCACACCCCTTATTTTTGAGACACTTGAAAAGTATGACCTGGTGAAACCCCAAACCAGCTATACAAATTACATCACTCCAGCAGCCCTTGTTTCCATTCTGGCAGCATTCCTTGCTCTTTATTTCCTACGCCGGCAGTCAACAGCTTTAAAGAACTGGCGAAGTCTGATCCTTGTTTCCATTTTGTTCCTCGCTTTTCTCTTTTTCGCCCGTTTCATCATTCCCAATCGAACGGTTTTTCCTTACCTGTTCCCGATTGCTGCATTCGGATTGATAATCTCATCATTGTTTAGCATTGAGATAGGTATGATCCTATCTCTGGCACTTTCCATTCTGGCTTCTTTTGGTCTATCATCGAGCCTGGATATAACCATTTACTATACCCTGACTTCTCTTATCGGTATTCTCATACTTGGAAAAGGGATGCGGGTTTCAAGTTTTTTCAGTGCTGCAGCGGGTATTGGGTTGGCTGGAAGTGCCGTTATCATCGCATATCGGCTTTCAGCTACTTCCATGGACTTCATTGGAATTGCCACCTTGATGGGAAGTTCCTTCATCAATGGTCTTGCTTCAGCAAGTCTCGCCTTGCTCTTCCAGTTTATTCTTGCCCAATTTTTGGGAACAACCACGGCATTACAGCTACTGGATCTCTCGCGGCCAGACCATCCTGTTATGCAGTATATGTTGCGAAACGCACCCGGAAGTTACCAGCATAGCTTGCAGGTGGCGAACCTGGCAGAACAGGCAGCCGAAGCAATCGGTGCAGATGTATTATTGACCCGGGTTGGTGCCATCTATCATGACATTGGTAAAGCAGCAAACCCTCAATTCTTTATTGAAAACCAGGTATCGGGTAAATCCAATCCTCATGATGACCTGGCTCCTGATATTTCTTCGACGATCATCATAAAACATGTTGCCGATGGTATTCAAATAGCACGCAGGTATCATTTGCCACCCCGAATTATTGACTTTATTAAAGAACACCATGGGACCCTGCTAACCAGATACCAGTATGCCCGTGCCATTCAAGCTTCTGCCGGACAAATCGAACAAGTAAATATTGAAGATTATCGTTACCCGGGTCCAAATCCGCGTTCCAGGGAAACAGCTCTTCTCATGCTGGCAGATGGCTGTGAAGCCCGGGCCAGAGCCGAATTACCCCGGACAGATGTTGAACTTCGAGCTCTCGTAAAGAAAGTTTTTGACTATCTTCAACAAGAAGGACAATTGGATCAAACATCATTGACATTGAATGACCTTCATGTTGCAGCAGAATCTTTTACGAACACTCTGCGAAACAGTTACCATCCCAGAATCCTTTACCCGGAAATAAAAACTCTGGCAAATCCGGCAGAACCGGTCATTTTGATATCAACTCCAGAAGAAGTTCAGACTGAAAGCGAACAAGAATGATCCATGTCTCACGGAAAATGCCATTGCCCATTGAAATATCGCTAAAGATAATTCGAAAAACAGGTAAAACCGTGTTGAAAACAATGGGCATTGATGGGGATTTATCGATTGTTTTCACCAATAATTTTGAAATCCAGCAATTGAATAAAGATTACAGGCAGTTTGATTCTCCTACGGATGTCCTTTCTTTTCCATCCAATGAAATTGATCCCAATACCCATATACGATATCTTGGCGATGTGATTATCTCTGTTGAAAAAGCCTTAACCCAGTCTCAACAGGCCGGACGAGATATTATGGATGAGATAACCATGCTTATCGTGCATGGTTGTTTGCATCTAACCGGATTGGACCATTCGACAAAGCAGGAAAAAGAAAAGATGCAATACTACCAAGAATCAATTCTAACCTCTCTTGGAGTGAGAAATCCGGCCTGGCCCGAGGAAGTATAAATGAAGGAATTTCTCCAGAGCCGTTGCCTTTCATTTAAGCACGCCTTTTCCGGTTTATCCTATGTGTTAAAAACCCAGAAAAATGCCTGGATCCATACTCTGGCAACCGTGCTTGTTGTCGCATTCGCGATCTGGCTGCAAACACCACCCACAGAATTTGCCATTTTGATCATCACGATTGGGACAGTATGGACAGCAGAGTTTATTAATACATCATTGGAAGCTGTTGTTGATCTTGCCAGTCCAGAAAAACATCCATTGGCAAAGGTAGGCAAAGATGTCGGAGCGGCAGCCGTTCTGATCGCTGCGATATCATCCATCATTATTGGTGTTGTTATCCTGGGACCTTCCCTTTTGAAAAAACTGGGATTATAGAGAGGAAACGAATATGACATCGGAATTCCGGATCGGAACCGTAGGGTCACCGATTTCAACACCAAAAAAACCCGGCGGTAGTATCGGAGCAATCCAGCAATTGAAATCATTGGGGCTTGATGCACTGGAATTAGGATGGGTCCAAAGCGTCAGGGTATCAGAAGAAACCTGCGCGGCGATAAAAAAAGAGTCAGAAACCCACGGCGTTGCCATTAGTGTCCACGCGCCCTATTTTATTAACTTGAACGCTAATGAAGAGGAATGGCCAAAATCCCGGAAACGCCTGATGGATGCTGCCTATTATGGAAATCTTGCCGGCGCTACCGACATTATTTTTCATCCGGGCTCTTATTTTGATAGACCTCCGCAGGAAGTCCTTGCAATAGCCTTACCCCGACTTGCTGATTGCGCCGCCGAATTGAAAAATGCCGGAAATCCAGTAACTCTCCGCCCCGAGACCATGGGAAAATCAGCGATGCTGGGATCTCTGGAAGATACTCTTGAAATGAGCAAGAAGATTCCCGGTGTTTTACCCTGTCTGGATTTTGCCCATTTACATGCCCGGGCAGCTGGAAAGGAAAATAGTAAAAAAGAATGGCTGGCTCAGATTGATCGGATTGAAAAAAGCCTGGGGAAAGAAGCTCTCAGAGCGTTGCATATTCATCTTTCTGGAATTGAATATACTGCCAAAGGAGAGAAGAACCACCTTCCTTTGAAGGAATCCGATTTCAATTTGATTGAATTACTGGAAGTACTTATGTCACAGAATTGCGCCGGACGTATACTTTGTGAGAGTCCAATTATGGAAGAGGATGCGCTGTATATTCAGGAGATGCTTCTAAAGATCTGACATCAATTGTCTGATCGGGAATCCACTTTTTCCATCATATCCTTGGGCATGTACTCTTTTAAATTATGCTCAACGGCAAAGGCGGCTGCTTCTGCACGATTGCTTACACCCAGTTTGGAGAGAATACTGGAAACATAATTCCGGATTGTACCTTCGCCCAAAAATAACTCTTTGGATATCTCCCGATTGGTTTTACCTTCTGAGACCTTCAATAATACTTTCTTCTCATTATCAGATAAATGAGCGAAAGCTGAAGCTTCTTCCTGCTTTACCACCCGTTTCACTTCCTGGAATATCCGTTTGGTCATTGCCGGATCCAGAGGGGCTTCGCCCCGTCCTACCGCCTCTAGTGCTTTAACAAGGTCGTCGCCGCCAATCTGTTTTAATACATAACCGGAAGCGCCAGCCCGAATGGCAGAAAACAGCATTTCATCTTCGGCGTAAGATGTCAGCATGATCACTTTTGTATTTGGGAAAGTATGTGTGATCTCCTCACATGCCTCGATACCGGATGTTCCGGGAAGACGAATATCCATTAAAACCGCATCAGGCAATAATTGTGAGACCTTTTCAACAGCTTCCTTGGCTGTGCCGGCTTCTCCTACAACTTCGAATTGCGGATGATGTTGAAGCAATGACCTGAGGCCGATGCGTACCACTTCATGATCATCAACGATTAGAATTCTTTGTTTCTCCATGGCTTCTCCTCATCAACAAATATCAGTATACCCGATTGTGAAAAAGTCGTAAGATAGATATTACATCAGGTTATAAAAATGCAATTATGGCGTTATGATAAACTTAATATAAGAAAAAGGAGACAGTATGCCTGCGTCCATAAACAGGATCATTTATATTGAAGACGACCCTGATATGATAGATCTGGTATCCCTGATCTTGAACCGCCGTGGGTATACAGTTCAAGGAGCCAGTGGTGGTGTAAAAGGGTTGGAACTGGTAATGACTGAACAACCCGACCTGGTCTTACTTGACCTTATGATGCCGGACCTTGACGGTTGGGATGTTTACCAGCAAATGAAAGCTCATGCAAAAACACGGAATATACCTGTCATAGTCATCACAGCCAAAGCCCAGGCTATTGACAGAGTTCTGGGTCTACGGATTGCTAAAGTAGACGACTATATTTGTAAGCCATTCAGTCCCAACGAGCTAATCACAAGCATCGATAGAGTAGCCGAGAAAATTCAACTTCAGGCATAAAGATCATCAATGCAGTCAGTAATAATTCATAATCTATCCAATCCCGATTCAGTTCCTCTGGAACTAGGAATTTGCAAGACATTTTTATCCCGCCTTCGCGGATTGATGTTCACAGCAACCATCCATTCCAATGGGGGCTTGTTCTTCATTAATCCATCTGAAGATAGATTGAATTCTGCCATTCATATGTTCTTTATGAACATTGATCTGGCAATAATTTGGGTTGATTCAGCGGGAATGGTTGTCGATAAGATATACGCAAAAAAATGGAAAACTCTCGCCGCACCTCAAAAAGGAGCCAGATTCATTCTCGAAACACACTCTGACCGTTTGGGTGAATATAATTGTGGTGATGTTCTGGATATCAAATATGAATAAAAACATACCTGTTATTGTTACTTTGGTTTTCATCTTCCTGTTTTTTTTGATCAATCCTGTGTACGCACAGGATGTACCTGCCGGACCAACTTATATTATCCAACCCGGAGACACTCTTGGTGTTATTGCATCCAAGTTCGGAGTTTCGATAGATGATATTATCCTGACCAACAATATCGAAAATCCCAATATTTTATCCGCCGGCCAACAGATCATAATTCCAGGACTGGAAGGGATTACCGGCAACTTGACTGCAGAGACTATCCCGGTTGGCGTAAACCTTCCCAGTTTGAGTATAAAATACCAATTCCCGGTTGACATGCTGACCAAACTAAACAAGCTCACCAGTCCGGATGAAATCTATGCAGGATCCAGCCTTATCCTGCCGGTATCTGATCAGACTGGTTTAAACCGGTCGATGGTGTTGAAATCTGGAGAATCGCTGCTTGAATCAGCCATCCAGAATAAACAAAACCCATGGGTTACCTCCCTTCAAAACAACCTTGAAGCAACCTGGATGGCGAACCCATCTCAACCCTTGTATTATGCAAACAATGATCCAGAACCGGTACAATCTTCTGGAGTATTACCAATACTAACCGGCCTTGAATTTGATAAGCTTCCCATCGTCCAGGGGCAAACGGTGAAGATCACGGCTTCGGGCGAAGAAAATTTACAAATAACCGGTAATCTTTCCGGAAGGGAACTTCGTTTCTTCCCGACCGGCGATGGAAGGTACATTGCCCTTCAGGGTGTTTATGCCATGACGGAACCGGGGTTGACCGATTTTGATATTTCCATTGTAAAACCGGATACAACCAGTTTTAAAGTTTCACAAAAAATTCTGGTTCAATCTGGCTTTTATCCGGAAGATCCACCTCTGACTGTTGATCCAACAACCATTGATCCATCGTACACTGAAGCCGAAGAGAATACCGTTGTTCAAGTCACAACACCAGTGACACCTCAGCAATTATGGTCAGGTATTTTTATTGACCCGGTTGATGATCCCTGCTACAAATCCATCTTTGGAGTCCGCAGAATTTATAATGGTGGTGAATATAAAAGCTTCCATGGCGGTCTTGACTATGGAGTATGTGCAAATCTAAATATTTACGCTCCCGCAGCAGGGACTGTTGTCTTTACAGGCCCTTTGACTGCAATGGGCAACGCAACATATATTGATCACGGGCATGGAATTTATACCGGTTATGGTCATCAGGCTGAAATCAGAGTTAATGTTGGTGATCACGTTGAGCCTGGTCAACTAATAGGTATTATAGGCGCCACAGGCCGGGTTACCGGACCACACCTTCATTGGGAGATATGGGTTAATGGTGTTCGTGTTAATCCTGTTCAATGGTTGGAGAATGTGTATCCGTGATATCTAACAAGCTACGGTATAATAATTTGCCTGAAAATTATCAGAGCGGGAGAAAAGAAATTACAGATGGGACGAAATAGTCTGACATTGCAGGAAGATTACTGGGAAGATTTTCAATTTACTGATCAGGATCTCGAATTCCTGTATAACCATTTATTAGAAATCGAATTACCTCAAACTGCGGAAGAGTTAACCATAGCATTGATCGCCAGCAGGGTGAAAAAATCTGTTGAGGAGCTGGTAAATAGAAAACCGGATGAAGGAAAACGTTATTTACCGGGTGATACGCATAAAGTAAATGACGTGTTGGTGTTTCCAGCACTTGGGTGGGAAAAGGGGAAAGTAACGAAAATACGGAAATCCAATAACCCGAACCTTCCGGAATTTGATGTCATTACTGTTGATTTTGAACAATCGAATAGCCGTCTTTTTGCGTCAAACCTGCAGGATCATGAATTGAACCAGCCGATAAAGGTGGATGAGAATGACCCTGCGTTCAACCCTTCCGCCATTTTTGAAAGCTATGGGGAGTCGCTCACACAGGAAATTACTAAGAATCTCGAATCGGTGGATGACCTGGTAAGAATAGCCGGACGGTGGTTCCCGCGTGCCCTGCTAGTTGATGTCAATATTGGCCATCTCAACCTGGTGGAAGCTGTACTCGATATGTCCAATGGGGGACCATTACCTACACGTGCACTAATGGAACAGATCGAGCTGCCAACAGACGTCAATTCCAAATTGTCAGAATTTTCGTTAAATCTGGCTCTTGAAGAAGATGAACGTTTTGATGAAGTAGGTCCGGCGGGGGAAACCCTCTGGTTCCTTCACAGACAGGAACCGGAAGGAGTACGTCAACCGCCTCAAACATTGCGTTATGCAGGTTCCAATATTGAAACAGGGCTTGTGGATGAGGAATTATCCAGCCAACTACTTTCATCAGTGATCGATGAACTGGAACCAGACTCAGGAAAGGTAGATAACCCGGACGAAGTCACGATCAGTCTCATTTATCCGCACTGGCGTGCGGGCACGCTTCCAATGACAAAAGGCATTCGCAAGTTATTTCCTTCGGCGTATGAAGCACCCAGAGTTCAGTTTAAATTCATTGATTTAGATAGCAACGAAGATATTTCAGGATGGGTTGTTCGAACAAATAAATACGTTTTTGGACTACGTGAATGGTATCAATCGCTTGAGCTTATCCCTGGAAATTACGTGACTATTTCAAAAGGCGATAAACCTGGAGAAGTCTTGATTTCAGCCGGAAAAAAGAAACCATCACGTGAGTGGGTTCGAACCGCCCTGATTGGTGCTGACGGCGGTATTGTCTTTGCAATGTTGAAACAGCTGGTTAGTGGTTCGTTCGACGAACGAATGGCTGTTGTTGTGCCAGATATTGATGCACTTGATAAAATCTGGGAAACCGGGAATTACTTGAAACAACCAATGGATGCAACCATTAAAAAGATTATGAAAGAACAATCCAAGTTGAATCCTCAGGGGCATGTTCATGTTCAGGAACTTTATTCAGCAGTAAACCTCATTCGCCGTTGTCCACCTCAATTAGTATTATCCATACTACAGAATCGATCGTGGAGTAATCACCTCGGTGATCTCTATTTCAGATTGGCTGAAATGGAAGAGGAGGTTTAAATATGGCGGAAGTTAAAAAATTCAGTCTGGTAAAACCTACCATTGACACCCCTTTCCACATTGATTTCGAATGGTGGAAGGAACATGATGGCAACTGGCGGATATATCTTCACAGCTGTCTTTGCCCTGAACACCAGACAAAGTTTGAAAATATTGAAGTCGGTTCTTCCATAGACTGGGTAGACCCGGTCACCGCAGAAGTTCGTATCGTTGATGGTTTACAGGATACCCTGATGTCCCATTGCGCCAGGCAACCGGACTTTTTAACAAATCACACAACTCTGGTTGATGCAGTTTTCAGAGTTTTGATTTCGCGCGGCAATACTGCCATATCACCCGCTGAACTTGCTGATCAAATAGGAAAACCTGCTGAGACAATTCTCAGAACAATTGGCGGAGTTCAAGTTTATAAAGGTTTACGACCTGTTGTTTAAAAAAGACCGATCGCGAAAATGCGATCGGTCTTTTATCAAAATATCCCGAAAATCATCGATAACAATGATTTTGATTTCCCATTTCCCCTTTGATCCATACCTTTTCCCGCACTTCCATCAATTTGTGACAATAACTGAATTCTCGGCTTTGCTTCAGAATAATCAATTATGCCCCACAACTTACTCTGTTTATTCTTGATGTTTGATGAAAGAACAAGGATGATATGGTTTACCATGCTGGGAAATGTCTTGTTTTTTGAAGTTAATGAAATTTGAGCCTTTTGTCCATCAAATAATTCAAGGTCGATGCAACCAGCTTGGCTGGATGGAAGAACTCGTCCAAAAAAGCCGGAATATTCCGTTTGGCATTTTGGACAAACAATATTATCAAATTTATAGAACCATCCGTCGATATCGAACTCATTCCCACAATTCTCACATCGGAATAACGCTGTATATGAATGTGAATACAATGCTTTCCAGTAATGGTCTTCGGAAACACATGGTTCCTGGACAATCGGATTTACACCATTTACATAGGTTGCCTGGCTGTTTTCCATGAAATAAAGTAAGCCCCTTATGATAAAGATATATTGCTGATATATTTCAATTATCGTC
>CAYRHB010000056.1:18281-22854 GCA_964424035.1 uncultured Leptolinea sp. | reverse complement strand
ACAGCCGGGGTCTGGGTGGTGGTCATCACCGGCCTGGCCGGTTGGGTCTGTACGGATGTATGGTGGAAAAGAGCCGACCAGAATAAGTAAGGATTTACAGACAAAGAAAAACAGCCCGATCTTCAATGACCGGGCTGTTTGCTTTATGTGTAGATGGGCTATTTGGCTTTTGCCTGTTTTTCGCTTTGTAATGTGCGAATACCGTTTCGTACCTGGGTAAGTGACCGTTCCATTTCCATTTCCAATTTGGACAGTGATTGAAGCACATAATCATCTGCTTCCAGACGCGTATTATCTGCCTCCACTTTTGCTTCATTGATAATCTGGTTGGCACGTGCCTGGGCTGCCTGAACCAGGGAATCCTGGGTGATCAGCGATTCGCCTTTTTCACGGGCCAGGGCGAGCGTGCGGTTGGCTTCTTCCTGTGCCTGTGCCATGATCCGGTCGCGTTGGGCGAGCAACTGCTGGGCTTTCTTGATCTCTTCAGGGATTGACACGCGCATCTGGTCGATCAGGTCCAACATGCGGTCTTCATCAACGACCACACTGTGGGTAAACCAGATCGATCGGCTTTCATTAAATAGTTCTTCCAGGCGGTCAACCAGATGCAGAATATCCATACCAACCTCCAAGGCGTACGCTTTCCCAATGGTTGCAAGTAATGAGCCAGGCTGGAACGGTAGTGAAATCCAAGATCAATCCCTCAAGGATGTCATATGGACGTTTGGACGGCCGTCATTGATCTCTTTGAATTTCATGTCGAGGGCATCTGCCACGTGTTGTGGAACCATGGTGGATATATTCCCCCCCAGCGATGCGATCTCTCGGACCGTGGTGGAAGAAAGGAAGGTATGCTCCTCGTTGGTTATCAGAGCGACCACTTCAATATCATGTGCCAGTCGGTGGTTGGCCAGGGCCATCCGGAATTCATATTCAAAGTCAGAGAACACCCGCAAACCTCGAACGATCACTTTGGCATTGATCTCGCGAGCGTAATCCACCGTGAGTTTGTTGTAACCCTGCACGATGATCCGCGGCTCTTCTTCGAATGTTCTTTTCGCCATGGCAATCCGCTCTTCGGGTGAGAACAGCATGTTCTTCAGCGATTTGTTGTAAACGCCAATGACGACTTCGTCAAACAAGCGCGATGCCCGCCATGCGATGTCAATGTGGCCATAGTGAATGGGGTCAAATGTTCCGGGGAAAAAGGCGCGGATCATTAGCTCACATCTCCTTTTCCATCACCCCAGAAATCATTCAGGGCTCTGGCCAGTGTACTGTTTTCCGGTTTTTCCAGGAAGGGATCCATGTCAAACAAGGCCTGTGCCTGATGTCTGGCGGATTCGATCAGACGAACATCCGTCAATTTTGCCATACGCAGATCGGCATAACCTGATTGGCGTGTTCCCAGAAAATCGCCCGGACCGCGTTGTTCCAGGTCTTTTTCGGCCAGAATAAAGCCGTCATTGGTCGCTTCCATCACGGCAAGCCGTTCGTTCTCCAGATTAGTGTCTGATTCGGGTATAAGAAGGCAGTAAGATTGAGCCTGACCCCGGCCAACGCGTCCCCTGAACTGGTGTAGTTGGGAAAGGCCGAAGCGGTTGGCGCTTTCGATCAACATGACGGTCGCATTTGGAACATCCACGCCAACCTCCACCACGGAAGTGGAGACCATGATCTGGGTTTCACCCGCCCGGAATTGGTCCATCGCGGCATCTTTGTCTTCCGGTTTCAGGCGGCCATGCATCAATCCGAGTTTTAATTGCGGGAAGACATCATTTTGCAACCGTTCATATTCCTGGACTGCCGCATTGTTTTCATCACTGTCTTCACCCTGTTCAACCAGCGGGTATATGATGAAAGCCTGGTATCCATCGGATACCTGCTTGCGAACCAATTGGTACGCGCGTTCGCGTTCAAGCGGATGGATCACGTGAGTTTCTATGGGTAAACGCCCCTGGGGCATCTCGTCCATCACAGACAGGTCAAGGTCACCATACACAGTCAGGGCAAGAGAACGGGGGATGGGTGTGGCGGTCATGACCAGCAGATGGGGATTCTCCCCTTTCTGGCGCAAAGCAGCCCGCTGGGCAACACCGAAACGGTGCTGCTCGTCGATCACAGCCAGTTGCAGCTGTTGGAATGAAACAGGATCTTCGATCAGGGCATGCGTGCCCACGATGATCTTGATCGTTCCATCAGCCAATGCCTGCCTGATCTCCGCTTTTTCGGATTCCGGTGTATCGCCAATGAGAAGACGGATCTCTTCCGGTTTTAAAGGCGCATTTTCTCCTTCTGCCAGAAGGCGGCTCAATCCGCGGTAGTGTTGATCGGCCAGGATACTCGTGGGTGCCATGAATGCTGATTGCGCGCCTTCACGGGCTATGATCATGGCAGCCATGGCGGCAACAATGGTTTTCCCGGACCCGACGTCGCCCTGCAACAAGCGATTCATAGGCCGGCCGGAAGCCAGGTCGTTTTTAATCTCAGCAATGGATTTCAGCTGTGCGGAGGTCAATATAAACGGCAGGCGGGCCAGCTGCTCATCAGACCAGCCTTCCGGTGGTTGGAATATCCGGGCGGTATTGGATTGCCAGAGCGCTTTCTGACGCAGGACTCCCATCTGCAGGAGGAATATTTCGTCAAAAGCGATCCGGCGGCGGGCTGCGGCAAGGTCTTCATGCGATTCAGGGAAATGGATCTGAAACAGGGCATCGGATAATGTCGTTAGATCAACATCAGATCGTATCTGATCCGGAAGGTAATCAGCCACCCGGCGGGCGTTATAGTCCACAGTTTGTTTCATTACCCGGCGCATGAATTTTTGCGTGATCCCGGCGGTCAGCGGGTAAACAGGGCTGATCCGGTTTGTTGAGAGGTTATCGGCTTCCAGAGGTTCTATCTCCGGATTGTCCATCATTAACCGGCCCAGGTATTGTTTGATCGTTCCACTGACGGATACCTGGTCTCCGGGATGATACTGGTTGACCAGGAACTTGCGGTTAAACCAGGTGATCCTCAGGTTGCCGGTTGTGTCACCGATCACGGCTTCCACAATGCTGACTTTCCCGCTGCGTGCATCACGTGCATGAATGGATTGGATCGTTCCAATCACGGTCAGGGTATCACCGTACATGATCCGGTTGATGGTTTTTGCCTGGCTGAAGTCGTGGTAGTCACGCGGGAAGTTATACAGCAGGTCTTTCAGTGTAAACAGGTTAAGGTTGCGCAGCTTCCTGGCTGTCTCATCGCCGATCCCCTGGATCACGGTCAACGGCGCACCGAGAGTTACGGGAGCCACAGAATCCGGAAGGCGTGATCCGGGAGTCAATCGCCTTGGAGATTGGGTTTCACGGGTTTTCCGTTCCGGGGTGTGTACCGGATGGCTGACTGGTTGTGGGTTCTGGGGAACGGGTTGAGAAACCGGGGTTGGATGTTTTTCTTCCGGTTTTTGAGTAGAAACCACCCGCTGGGTGTTCGCAGGTTCAGGTGTGATACGCGGATTTGCCGGTCTGGGAATTGGTTGTTTCTTGACCGGTTGAGGGCGGGTTTCCTGTGGCTTGGGTGCTGGAATACCCATGAGATGGATATTCATCTCCTGGATAATATCCTGCCGGCGGCCGCTTTCAGCGGTGGAGTATTCTTCCAGTAATTCGGTTACCGATTGGATGAGATCAGCCGGCAATCCCAGGGTGCGGGCTTCATTTTCCCAGTAGGGAACCACCTTGTGTAAACCGCCAATTATGGCTGTGTTTTTGAAACCACGTTCTTTTTCAAGGTTTAGAAATTTGGATAGAGATTCAACGATTGATGGCATTTCGAAATTTTACCTTATTTTAATCTATAAGAGTTCGCATCTATGAACCGTATATACAGATTGGACAGCCTTTTCTAATTATGTACAATAGTAGGAAGGTAACCATTTATGGCTCTTGCTTTGATCAGTGGTGGAAGTGGATTGGTTGGAACCGCCCTTTCACGGGAATTAGTCCGGAAGGGTCATCGGGTTATTGTATTAACCCGTGATCCCATGAAACAATCCCTGTATGGGGAGAGTGTTGTCTGGGATGGTATCCATCCTGGCATTTGGATGGAATGGGTTCAAAAAACGGATTGGATCGTTAACCTGGCAGGAGCGAATATCGGGGAAAAGCGTTGGACGGGGGAACGATGGCAGGAAATCCGTGATAGCCGGGTATTCAGTGGAGAATTGCTGACAGAGGCAGTGCTTCGTTCTTCGAGGCGGCCTTCAGTTATGCTTCAGATGTCAGCCATCGGGTATTACGGAACGCAGAATGATCGTGATACAACCGAATGGGATGAAAACGCACCTCCCGGCAATGACCGGGTGGCGGAATTATGCCGTGAATGGGAAGCCAGTTCGTCGAGGGTCGAAGAACTGGGTGTCAGACGGTTGATCGCGCGTACCGGACTGGTGTTGACCAGGAAAGCCGGTGTATTGCCGAAAATTGAAATTCCATTCCGGTTCTTTATGGGCGGTCCCATGGGCAATGGCAGGCAGGTCTATTCCTGGATCCATATAGATGACCTGGTACATGCCATGGTATTTCTG
>CAYRHB010000056.1:1929-18271 GCA_964424035.1 uncultured Leptolinea sp. | reverse complement strand
CTTGAGAATTCCCTTTCGTCAGGGGCGTATAATTTCACAGCTCCCGGTCTGGTATCCAACTCCGAATTCAGCCGGATCCTTGGCCGGGTGATGCACCGGCCTTCCTGGTTTTCTGTTCCGGCCTTTCTTTTAAGACTTGCACTGGGCGATATGTCCTCTCTGATTCTGGATGGACAGCGTGCAATTCCCAAACGTCTTCTGAAGGATGCCGGTTATCAATTCAAATACCCGGACCTGTCTTCCGCGTTGAACAACCTTTACCATTGAAGAAGCCCACAGGTAAAGAGTAAATACCTCCATGCTGGTATAATCTGTCGGGGAAAATTTGGCGCCTGCAGGCGCTTTTGTCAATGCGGAGGAAAGAGTGAATATTGACGATCAAGTAGAGTTGTTCATGCAGGGAACCGAATACGGTGATGAGAACCTGAAACAGGCGATGAAGACAGAATTGAAGCAGCGCCTGATCGATGCCGAAAAAGAGAATCGTCCCCTTCGCATCTATTGTGGGTTTGATCCCCGCAAGGCTGATCTTCATCTTGGACACACCGTTCCCATGACCAAACTGCGTCAATTTCAAGATTGTGGCCATGAAGTCACGTTCCTGATTGGCAATTACACTTCATTAATCGGCGATCCATCTGACAAGGATATTCTCAGGCCGCAATTGACTCCCGAGGAAGTGGAAGAAAATGGACGTACCTACGCCGAACAGGCATTCCGGATCCTTGACCCCAAGAAGACGCTCATCCGTTATAACGCAGATTGGTTGGCCAAACTTTCATTTGGCGACCTGATAAAACTGGCTTCAAATTTCACAGTCCAGCAATTCTTGACCCGTGAGAATTTTAAGCTCCGCTGGGAAAAAGGGGATGCCATTTATCTGCATGAGACTTTCTATTCCATAATGCAGGGCTACGATGCTTATGCCATGCGCTCGGATGTGCAGGTCGGTGGAACAGACCAGTTATTTAATATCGTCACCGCAGCCCGTAAAGTAATGACATACATGGGAGAAAAACCCAATATCGCCATCATCCTTGGGATACTGCCGGGAACCGATGGTGTTGTAAAGATGAGTAAATCATTGGGTAATCATATTCCGATCAATACAACACCTGAAGATATGTTTGGCAAGGTTATGAGTATTCCGGATTCCGCCATGGGAACCTATTCACGCCTCGTTACCCGCTGGACCCCGGCTGAGATCAAAGTGATCGAAAACGGTGTCAAGGAGGGTTCATTGCATCCGAGGGACGCGAAGATGAAACTGGCTTACGCTGTCACCGCCACTTTCTATGGTGAAACGGAGGCTGACGTGGCCCGTGAGAACTTCATTCGCCTGTTCCAGAAGCATGATGTTCCAGATGAGATGCCCGAAGTAAATATTTCACGCGAAAAATCGCTGCTGGATGTGTTGATGGAGTGCCAGCTGGTAAATTCGCGCAGTGACGGACGCCGCCTTGTGGAACAGAAGGGTGTCAAATTGGACGGCCAGGTATTGACAGACGGACGTGAATCATTGCCGCATGAAGGAGTACTTCAGGTTGGCAAACGCCATTTTGTCCGTGTGAAATTCGCCTGAGCCGGAAGAAAAGCTATTGCATCATGATGGATCTCAGCAGGCCTTTACCAAGGTCTGCTGTTTCTTTTGCGGTTCCTTCTTCGATCACAACAGCAATTGCCAGTGATGTGCCCTGCCAATCAGGATTTGTTCCACCTATGAACCAGTGAACCTGCCCGTTGCCGGTTGGCACACTGGCTGTCGTATGCCAGGCAGCGATATCACTGTCCTCGTAGTGCTCGATGGCCATGTTTACACCTTCCGCAGAAAACGATTGGGTTTTCTGACCCGCTGGCAGGATTACCCAGCCTTGAGCTGATGTATTCACCGCCATGGCAATGCGGGGTGACGGTCTCATCCCTCCGCCAGAAATGGAAGCCGCAGCCAGGACCATCTGAAGTGGAGTAACCACGGCGTCATCGCTGCCAATGATCGTGCCCTTTCTCTCCAGTACGTGTGTCTGGATTGTGGGAGCCTGAGCCAGAACGATCTCTGGTTGGCTGAAGAAACCGGCAGACTGATAAATATCGATCAGCCGGTTCTCTGGAAGGCGGTTCAACGCTTCATTGATCGCACCGGGGCATCCAGACATTAATGCTTCATCCCAATCGGGTTCATCATCCACAGCCAAAGAGCATCCGTGGCCATCCAACAGGGTGGTTGATGGTTTATTGTTCAGGGGGATCTTATTTGGTTGATAGGCAAGGATGAAAGGCCCAATGGCAGACCCTACCGGGTATTGCCCCTGGGTAACCCGATTGACCAAAGGGCTGTCATCCCGGGTTGTCCAGGTCAACCAGTTTTCTTCCATCAAATTGGGGTTAAATCCGGGTTGTGAAGATATGGCCAGTATTTCACCGGTCGTAGCATTCAACAGGATAGCAGCGCCTTTTTTCCCCACCAGTGCTTTATCCGATGAATTCTGCATTTCCAGGTCAATGCTTAACCGAATATCCAATCCGGGTGGCGGTTGTCCGTACAACATCTGGCTGGACCAGATGGACAACGATGGGTTCCCCTGTGTTCCCCTCAGGTAATCATCATATGCCAATTCCAATCCACTGAGACCATATATCGGGTGGGAATAGCCGGTGGTGGCAGCCAATCCGGGATAAAGGTACTCACGAATGTACTCGCCTGAAATTCCGGTTGAATGGGTGATAGGTTCACCGGTACGGTCCACCAGTGATCCGCGCTGAACATACCGTTCGGCGATTGACCGGCGGGGATTGTCGACTCTGCTGGTAAGTTCATTTGAACGGACCAGTGCCCACCAACCGGAGACTGCTGATATCGCTATCAGACCTGCCATAACCAGCGCACTTGAAAGAACAAAAGGACTTACTTTCACCGCTGTACGAGACCTGTTTTTTGATTGCTCGGAAATGGTCATCAATATCCAAAGCGCGATAAAACCTGTTAGCAGGGAAGAACCACCGTATGATACGAATGGTAGAGTAACGCCGCTCAGCGGGAGCAGGCGGAGGTTTCCCCCGATTATGAAAATGCTTTGTAGTGCCAGATAGATGGAAATCCCGGCTGCAAGGTTCCTGCGATAGGTATCGGAAGCCTGGAGAGCCGTGTTCAAACCCCGATTGAAAAGCAGTGCAATGACCGATATGAGTCCGATCGTACCGATCAACCCGGTCTCTTCGGCAATGGCAGAATAAATAAAGTCTGATTGGGCTACCGGAATGATCCCGGGGCTTCCAAGTCCAGGCCCGCGCCCAAAAATCCCTCCACTGGCAATGGCGATGATGGATTGGACGATCTGGTATGAACGCCCGGATGGATCAAGCCAGGGATTTATCCACGCGTCAACCCTGACCCGGATGACATCAAATAACTCGTATCCCAAAAACCCGGCAGCTATGATGATCAGGGCGCTGATCAATAACACCCGGCGTCTTCCCGTCGCCAGGAAAATGATGAATGTAAAGATCAGGATAAAAATAGTCGCCGTCCCCAGGTCACGTTGCGCGATCAGGATCAAGAGCGATGTTCCCAGAATGATCAATGCCGGCATAAGCCATTGCAAATAGGTCAGGTGTTGATGGCGCAAATCAGCCAGATAAGCAGCAAGATAGATGATCAACAACAGTTTCAGCGGTTCCGACGGTTGTAGATACAGGCCAAACAAACCCAACCATAAATGTGGTCCCACACCGCCGGGATAGGTTCCTATGACAAAGGTAAGGGCGGTAAGAATCAGGCCGCCTGCCAACCAGAGATATTTGTATCGTCTGAACAGGTCAAGAATCCCCGGCCGTCCTGTCAATACCCATAGAAAAGCAAGGCATACCGCGATCCAGATTGTTTGCCGAAACCCATATCCGGATGACAGGCGCCAGACCTCCAGCATCCCCCACCCGGTTAAGAGCATAACCAGCGGGTATAGGAATGGATCCCGGTCTGAGAGTGTCCTGTTCAGTCGATGGAAGGTGAGTGCTGTGCCGACCAACCAGACGAAATACCCGAGCCAGTGGTCCCAACGATAGGACACATTCCATGAATGCATCCGCGCTGCCGGAGCAACAGTAATGCAAATGGAATATAAAAACAAAAACCACCCCGCCAGGTTTAGCAGACGGCTTTCGACTTGATCTCTATAGGAGGGAGATGCGGAGAAGATATTAATCAACTTGGCAGGTATTTATCCACCAGTAGCCGAAGCTTCCGGCGGGTGTCGCTTTGAATAAGTCCCGGATTGGTGATAATTGTGTCTTTCAGAGCACTATGGCACGCGCAGGGCCGATTTTCAGGCAGGATCTCTACCAGATTTTCAATTGCCTGCCTGGCAGCCTCGGTGTTCCGGTTCAGAGTCTGGATAACCATTTCAACACTAACCGGTTCTGTGGCAGTGCGCCATACATCATAGTCTGTTACATGGGCAATGGTTACGTAACACATTTCCGCTTCACGGGCCAGGAAAATTTCCGGACAGGCTGTCATGCCAATAATGGACATGCCCCATGCACGGAATAGATCCGATTCTGCTTTTGTGGAAAACCGCGGACCTTCAATCGTGATAAGAGTACCGCCTGCATGCGTCATGGTCCCGGTTTGGGATACCGCCTGGAATACACGCGCCGTGAGGTCTTCACAATAAGGTGATGCCGTGCCGATATGAGCGACCAGACCTTCTCCGAAAAATGAATGTGCCCGACCACTGCGTGTGAAGTCAAAAACCTGGTCAGGGATCACAATATGGCCGGGTGCATAATCTTCCCTCAAGGAGCCACAGGCACTGATGCTGACAATCTGTGGCACACCAAGCATTTTTAACGCATAGATATTGGCCCGATAGTTGACTTCAGTCGGGGATATTGTATGGCCGATACCGTGACGGGCAAGGAATGCTACACGTTTTTCATTCAGAGTCCCCACCACAACAGGAGCGCTGGGCTTCCCGAAAGGTGTGTCCATATCCAGGGATTCAATATTTTTCAGGGTCGAAATGGCGTAAAGACCTGAACCGCCAATTACACCCAGGACAGGTGGGTTTGACATATATCCTCCATGTTAAGAGCTGAAACGTATGAATGAATCATAGCACAAGAATTTCATGGGAAGGGAATATGAATGCCGGATGATATACTTATCACCCGTATGAGCCCTTCCACCGAATCATATGACCCTCGATATTTTGAACCTTTGTTTGCCGCCGAAGAGCGGCATTTCTGGTTTGTCGCACGCAATAAGGTCATTTGTGAACTTGCCCGCAAGGTCCTGAACAAGAAATCAGCCCCATCCATTCTTGAAGTCGGATGTGGAACCGGAAATGTTCTTCAAGCCCTTGAGAGGGAATTCCCGCAAGCGCAACTCATTGGTATGGATTTGTTCCAGGAGGGTCTGCAATTCGCACGCCGCAGGGTTCATTGCGGATTGGTGCAAGCGGACCTGGCATATCCTCCATTTGCCGGTGATGTTGACCTTCTTGGAATGTTCGATGTGCTCGAGCATATCCGGAATGATACAGATGTTTTGGATCAGGCGTACCGGGAAATAAAAGCGGAAGGCTGGCTTTTATTAACCGTCCCGGCAGATCCCGGATTATGGAGTTATTTTGATGTGGCCAGTCATCATGTCAGGCGTTATACACATACTGGGCTGGTGGATAAAGTCCGTAAGGCCGGTTTTATTGTTGAGTTTTCTTCACCGTATATTGCGGCTACCTATCCGCTGGTATGGCTGACACGAAATGTCAAAAACATTACCGCTCAATCAGACGATAGTGCGGTCGAATCTCAGGCTGAAGATGACCTGAAAATTATTCCTGTTATCAACGAGATATTGCGGGGAATTCTTTACCTGGAAGCCGGATGGTTGTCCCGGGGGAATACGCTCCCGTTTGGGTCTTCCCTGGTTTTGCTGGCACGTAAACCGGCTATTTCGCCGTGATCAGGATTTTTACAACAACCTGTCCGCAGCGGATTTCGTCACCGGTGATGACGACTGTTGGTGTGAATACCCGATCATCGTTCAGAAATGTGCCATTTGTGGATGTCATATCCTCCAACCACCACTGGTTATGGTGATAGCCCAGCCGGGCATGCCGTGACGATACCGTCTCATCCGCAATACAGCAATTGCAGATTGGGTCACGTCCGATCACAACTTCTGGTGTATTGAATTCCATGGCCGAAAAATCCCCTGCAATGGGAGTAATGGTAAGCAAAGGAATTTGCGCCGCTTTTACCATTTCTGATTGCATTTGAAGGTCCTGCCATAGAACATAGAGTGCGGTAGCCAGAAATGCGTACAAAGCAAGTGAGACGATACCACGGATGATCAGAACAGCAATTCCACTCATTGTTCTTCTTTATCCTTTTCCGGGTTGAAGAAAGGCTCCACCGGCCCGGTTCTGGTAAACGGGGTGGGAGCATCCTGCCCGTATACCAATGGCACTCCGGCAAGCGAGATAACATCACCGGGAAACAATGACTGTTTGGAAATTCTAACGGAATTTACAAATGTCCCACCGGTGGAGTTGAGATCAAAAATGACATACTGTCCCTTGATGGCGCGGATCTGGGCATGTTCGCGTGATACGCGTGGATCCTCAATCACAAGATCATTCTCAAGCTTCCTTCCCAGGTTTACCACTGATTTGGTAAGAGGAACCGTATCCAGTCCATTAACGATTAGGAACGCATTCGATGGAAATGCATCTCCCAGAAAATCATCCTCTGCCTGCGACAGGGCTGGCATGGATGCCGTCTTATCCAGGGTTGGAGCAACCTGCCCGGCATCCCGTATGATTATTTCCCCATTCAAAATGGAAGAATTGGAAACAACCGTGTATCCAGGTTTTATCGGGGATGTTTGATTCCCATCCAGTAATATGGATTGTATGGTTTCCGTAAATGGGAAATCCTTCCACTCGTCGGCTTCTTCTACCGGTATTTCGATCAGGATCGAATCCGGCAGGTCAATAACACCGGAATCCGTGATATCTTCCAGAAACCTGGAAAAAGCAGCAGCCAGCCGGGAATTGCGCGAATCTTCCTGTCCGGATTTGGAGGAAACCAGGCGGGAACTGGATTCAACAAATGCCTTCAGGCGGGCTTCAATACGATCAAGGTTAATTTTCACGAGTTAATTATAATGAACAAGCCGGATAGTAGGAACCATAATCAAGAAATTGTTTGCCCGGTTTATTCCAATTCGGGATGACTAACAACCGCTACATGTGCGCCTGTCAGCCCAATCAAATCGGCGACTGGAAGACGGATATTCAAGCCCCGCTGTCCGCCGCTGATATGAATTTCATCAAATTGACGGGCGGAAGAATCGAGCCATACCTGAAACCCGCGGTTGATCAAAGCCAGTGGAGAGATTCCTCCTGTCAACAGTCCTGTAAGCTTTTCGGCTTCTGCCTGGGTTGAAAGTTGGAGTTTTTTCTCACCCGCGGCTGATGCCAAAAGTTTCAAATCCACTTCGCTGTTTCCCGGAACAACCGCCAGAATGGGTTTTCCCGGTCTGGCACGCAGAATAACGATCGTTTTAAAAACCTGACTGGCATCGACCCCAATTCTTCGTGCGGTTTCCTGTGCCCCCAGTTTTTCAGCAGGTAGGTCAAAGGCTGTATATTTGATTTTCTTTAAGTCCAGAAATCGGGTGACGTTATTCGATGTCATAAGGTCTCCTGCGTCCGGAATTGGGGCGGATATAAATCGGGTTGCTGAATATCCAACCACGTCGTTCTCCCAAGAAAGGTCTGTATACTTCGACACGGTAAACGCCCGGACGGGTCGTTATCAGGGCGCCGTTGGTGGTATTGTTCCATTCACGGATAATTACACCATCACATAAGAGGCGTAATTCGGCTGAACAGGGAAGTTTTACCTGCAGTGTAACGCCATCTTCAAGACAGATCTCATCGCCCATTATGGCATCACCGCGCTTGTTGTGTGCCGAAAATCGGAACCCCCGGGTGGATTCGGAAAGGTCATACCCGATGAAGCTGTTACCTTTTGCCAGGGCGCTGAGGATCATCCCACGGTCGAATGCAAGATCACCGCGCAAGGGTTCCGGAAGGATCAGATGATTGTTGATCGCAGAAAAATGATATGTATAAGGGAAGATCGTCCGGCTTATTGGGCCAAGTGTTTTATGCAGGGCATGCGCATCAGACCCACCAACAGCGCAAACACGTTTTCCACTGGCCGTCAATTCGTCCCATTTCTTTAATGTAGGCGTCAGCGGAGCATGCGCAATAAATTGTGGAAAAAAAGCATAAAACAAGGTGGAGAGATAACTCTTCGCGACGGATTTCAATTCACTGAAACCATTCCATAATTCCAGTCCCGTGAATCCGGAAACCGACCAGTCTTCCCAGGAAATATCGGGTTCGCCGAACAGTTCCAGCGGTGGATCAACGGGGTGGGCAATAAAGCTGCTGCCACCAGAAAGTTTTACCAGATTGATCAGATTTTGCGGATCAGGCGCGAATGGAGCCAATTCCCGGTTTGTGCCGAAAATGAGCAGGTGGTTCTTTTGCGGGTACCTGGCCTGGTTATGTACTTCCTCCCCAACCAATAGCAGCACCTTTTTATCATCAAAAGTGTAATATCCTTCTTTTCCCGAAACGAGAACGTTGTGGTCGGTCACAATAACGGCATCCAGGCCGGCTTTGCAGGCTGCGTTCGCAATATCCTCGTGTGAACCGCTTCCATCAGAGTATTTGCTGTGAATATGAAGGTTTAGACTGATTTCTTCCATTTTTGTTTGACGATTTGCTCCAGGTAAAGGTATAATCACTTCTTGCTTCAGGAGGCTAAACGTGACTATATATTTCGATATCGCGCTGATTATAATCTCGGTGACATTGATCACAAGCATTATCCTTCAAAATAAGGGTGTCGGACTTGGCGGTTTAACCGGCGCTGATACCGGTGGTGTTTTCTCCGCACGCCGTGGTATAGAAAAAACCCTTTTCTGGATCACGATCGTGTTAAGCATCGTTTTTGTTGTGTTGACGCTGGTCACCATCATTGTCAGCAAGTAGATTTCAGGTTATCAATCCTTTTTTCTGCGCGGACTCAAAAAGGGCGACGCTCCATAGCCTGAAGCGCACGCCCTTTTTATTATGATGAAGAATCTTCGCTGGCAGTTCGTTATTATTTTCCTCACCGGCCTGGTTGTCGGGATTTTGTTGTTGGGTGAACAAAAAGATACGGACATACCCGAAGCCACCCCCCGGCCTGCACAGGGCGGCATCTACACCGAAGCGGTGGTTGGAAAGCTCCAACGTTTGAATCCATTGTTGGATGGGAAAAACCAGCCGGATCGTGATATTGACCGTCTGTTGTTTAATGGACTGGTGCGTTTTGATTCTCACGGATTACCTGTTGGAGATCTGGCTGAATCGTGGGGTATATCACAGGATGGGACGACATACAATTTCTCCCTGCGGGAGAACCTCAAATGGCATGATGGGCAACCGGTGACAGCGGATGATGTGATTTTCACCATTGATATGATGCGCCAGGGAAACCCATCCATCTCCACAGATCTTCAAGATTTCTGGAAAAGCGTCAAGGTCACAGGTTCTGAGCGTAATTTGCAGTTTGTTCTGGAAGAACCCTTCTCGCCTTTCCTGGATTATTTAACCTTTGGCATCATTCCAAAACACTTACTGGGCGGACTGTCAGATGATGCATTTATCAATGCACCTTTCAATTTACAGCCGGTAGGGACTGGACCATTCCAGTTTGAACGATTGATCGTTGATAACGGGAGTATTTCCGGCCTGGTGTTGCGCGCGAATGCCGGGTATCACGGTATCAAAGCCAATCTATCTCAGGTGGTTTTCCTTTTCTATCACGACTCAGTCGGCGCTGTAACAGCCTATAAAGAAGGCAGGGCACAGGGTATCAGCCAGTTGACCCAGGATGTTCTTCCACAGGCATTGAATTTTCCGAATCTGGCATTGTATTCCAGCCGGAAACCTGAGTTATCTCTTATTCTTTTCAACCTGAAAAGTGCAGAAGCCCCGTTTCTTCAGGATGTAATTGTACGTAAATCCATCTTGAGAAGTTTGAATCGACAGTGGATGATCGATAATCTTCTTCAGGGACAGGGAATCATTGCCAATGGAGTGATCTTCCCTGAAAGTTGGGCGTATTATGCCAATGTAAAACCGGTGACTTATGATCCTGATATTGCCATACGGGACCTGAAAGAAGCCGGATGGGTATTGGCGGGGGAGACCGATACTGTCCGCTCTAAAAAGGAAGTCTTCCTGAAATTTACATTATGTGTTCCCGACACCGAGAAGTATAAAAATCTGGCAGGTGCGATTCAACGCGATCTGGCCGCTGTCGGGATACAGGTTGACCTCGAAGTTTTGCCGTTCGATACAATTCTGTATGACCGTCTTGGTTCACGTACGTACCAGGCCGCGCTAGTGGATATCAACTTCTCTCGGACTCCCGATCCGGATCCTTATCCGTTCTGGGATCAGGTCCAGGCTACAGGCGGACAAAATTATTCCCAATGGAATCATCGGGTTGCCAGTGAAATGCTGGAGCAAGCCCGAATTACGACAGATATTGATGAACGGATTAAACTCTACCGCAATTTCCAATTGATATTTGATGATGAATTGCCGGCAATTCCGCTGTATTACCCGATCTATACCTGGGGCGCGGACAGTGTGATTCGTGGCGTTCGCGTCGGTCCGCTTATGGATACAGCAGACAGGTTTAATACGGTCAATGAATGGTATTTATCCATAAACCCTGTGGTCAATTTAACAGCGACCCCCTGATTTTTTCTGTTTTACTTGATTTTGAAACAAAGATTACGATGACTGACAAATTAAAAAGTGATATCACCTACGTTCGTTCCTCTCCATCGGAATTGGAATCTTACCTGCTTTCCACAGACGTGATCCGTCAATTGCCGGCTATCACGTTATCGGCAGGGGGCATTTTGCTCGCCCATAAACGCCTGGTGGCTGCCGGGATGATTGAAGACATCAACGATGATTGGAGCAGGATAGAAGATATCCGCAACGCCTGGAAGGTTGCCTGGACCAACAAGTGCCGGAGTGAATTCAAAATGCGGCTCAGGTTATGGGGTGATTTCATTTTGGGGATGGCTCCAGATAAAAATGAACCTTCCACCGCTTATAGCCATCAGGTACGAAACCGGGCGATTTTACAGCTGTTTCAAGATAATCTTCCCGATATGGCTGTAGAATTCAATGAAAGCCTGGAACGAAAAGATAAAATTTTACTCAAGTTCTCTGTGGAGAATGGTTTTATCTGGGAGGATGAAATAAAGGACGGATTCCCGGAGGACAAGTACTGGTTTTTGTACCGGTTAATGCGGTATGAAAAGGAAAAATCCAACTGATGAAATATTACACACGCAAGGGTGACGACGGACTGACCACCTATATTGGAAAAGGGCGGATCAAAAAATATGATCTGCGCTTGCAGGCATTGGGTTCGCTGGATGAGACATCTACTGCGTTGGGCCTGGCAAGAGGGCTTTCAGTAGATGAAAGAGTCAAAGCAGTCACGTTGAAGATCCAGGGTGATTTAAGTGGAATGATGGGTGAAGTTGCTTCGGATCCATCGGAAGCCCCAAAATTCCGCACGATACAACCCGCAAACGTAGCCTGGTTGGAAGAACAGGCAGATAGTATTACAGCCGAAGTGGAAGCACCTCGAAGTTTCCTTATGTCTGGCGATACACCGGGAGGCGGTGGATTGGGCTTTGCCCGCGCGACAGCCCGCCGGGCTGAAAGATATGTGGTTGAACTAAGTGATTCAGGCGGGTTAAACAATCCCGCAATCATCGCTTACCTGAACCGGCTCTCTTCCCTGTTGTTTGTACTGGAACTGCTGGAACTGAAATCTGGAGGTATTACGACGACCAGTGTGGCTGAAAAAGCTAAGAGGGGATAAGGTCTCACTTGTCATAATTTCCCACAGGCAATCAAAAAACAGGATGGCTATTCAAAAACCATCCTGTTTTCAATCATTCTAATCATCCAACCTAGTTTGCCTGGAGTGCTTCCTCAATGGCAGCCTCAAGCTCGGAAGAATCAACCAGCTTATCGTTGACCATGAAATACGGAGTTCCATTGACACCCTTGCTTTGCGCGTAGGTGATGTCATCCATCACACGCTCCCTGTAGGTTTCTTTGTCAATACAATCCTCAAATGTGGTCATATCCAGGCTCAGGTTATTGGCTAAAGTGATGAAGACATCCCGGGTAAAAGCACCCTGGTTTTCACCATTCTGGTTGCTGAATATCTGGTCATGATATTCCCAGAATTGTCCCTGATCAGCAGCGCAATAAGCGGCTTCAGCGGCTTTGACTGATTCTTCACCGATAAAACTGAATGGAACAAAAGTCAGATACACTTTGCCGGTTTTTACATATTTTTCTACATATTTTGCTTCCTGTTTTAAGGCAAACTGTCCGCAATAGGGGCATTGAAAATCAGAAAATTCTTCCACTTTAACTTTCGCGTTCTGATCTCCCATCGAATTTTTGTCGGCCATGGGACGCGGATTGATCTCGACCGTGTTTTTTTGCATGGAAGGAAGAATCAGCGCACCGGTAATTAAAAAAGCACACAGGGCAATAATACCCACGATCAGGTAGTTCTGCCGCCGGCGGTTGGCTGCCCGTAGTGCTTTGAGTTTCGCTTTTTGACTCATTTTTTCTCCTTGACAGGTTATCTGCAAGCAATTTTAACCGACGAAGGCAGAAACGTCGATGATCCGTATAGAGTACAACTCTTTTTAATTTTGTTATTTGATAATCAATATCAAAGCAGGGCTAATTTTGACCTGCGTGGACATATACCGGGAACGTTTCACCGGTCTCAGCAAAGCCGAGTGACGCATAGAGCGCCAATGAAGCTTCGTTATCCCCCTGGGTATTGACGGTTACCTGCCAGCAGTTCATTTTCAGGCTGGCTGCCTGCATATTGCGCACCAATTCATACCCGATATTTTTTCTTTGAAATGATGGGTGAACGGCCAACCGTGCCAGATGTGTATTGATCGGTGTGGAAGTGCTGATCTGGTAGCCTACCACCTGATCATTGATACACGCGACAGTGGCTATGGAAGCTTTCTGGAATGCCAGAATGAGCGCATCCAATGAATTTTGCCATAATGGTTTAAATGCCATGCGATCAACGGTTGCCACAGCCGGAAGATCACCGGTTGTCATGGGTCTGATGGATAATTCTGCCGGGTAAGGGCGTGCCAGCCGCAGATTGAAATCCCAACCCAGAACAACGATTTTCTGGCGAAGGGAGAAATTGTTGTTTTCCAATAACTGGGTAAACCAGGACTGCAGTCCAAGAGCTGCCAGCACAGGACGGGGTTCAATCGTATCCAAATCCTTGACACATTTTTCCAACAGAATTGGAAAGAGTTTTTCGGGAAGCGGGGAACCGAATACACGGATCCACGCAACACCTTCGGGATCAACAGGTGCTGCCATGGCGGCCAGGATCTCATTGTTTTTAAGAAGGATGTAGTAGGGTTTGTATCCCACCCATTCAAGCGAGGTACGCCAATCGAGATGATGTTGTATCTTGATCGGGCTTTTGAAAAATGTGGATAGCCCATTTAAATCAGAAGCGGTTACCGGTCTTAGAATAATTTTTCCAACCGCGGAATTTTGACGGTACGGGTTATCCATGGTCATCTGGGCATGATTCGGGATGCCAGTGCAAAAAGTTTGCGCATCAATTTCTCGCGCCAGGTCAGTTTCTCCTTGGCTCGCAGGGCATCAAGCATTGAGCTTATGGCACTCAGGTTGTCGCCATCTTCCATTTCGAGCGCGGCAATCGTTTTATGCACAATGGCAAGGTTTTCTTTTTCACCGGCTTGTTGCAATCGCTCGGCGGAGAGGCGATAAAGCTTTAGGCTTTCTGCCTTTTTCCCCAGTTCTTTTAATGCGGCTGCCTGGTTACCTAAAGCAAATCCTTCGCGAAGAGTATCTCCGGCAGCGGAAAAGACGAGGTGTGTATCACGGCTGGCTGATAATGCCCCCCGGGCATCTCCTGCCTGCAACAGGGCAACACTCCGATTATTCGCCATCTCGGCGGATAAAAGTTCGTTCCCAACCTGCTCATATAGCTCTTCCGCCTGAAGGAAAAGGTCACTGGCGGAAGAAAACCTGCCAGCCTGGTAGGCTTGCCGGGCCTGGGCGACGATGTTATCGGGAGAGTTTTCCATGGATCAATACGTGATATCCAGAAGCGATTCAGCAATCCGGCGAAGCTGATCGGCAGGCATGCGACTTAAATTGCTGGCAAGCAGAAGATATTGACGGTTGACCGGGTTGGAGATGAAATCAACCAGTTCTTTGGGAAGTTCAGCATTTGTCAGGAATTCCATATCTGATGCGGGAATCTGTTTTTCTTCCACATTTTCCTGCTTGACTGCCGGGGGTTTAACCTCAACCTGTTCAACAGTCTCGGGTTTTGTCTCCATGACCACTGGAGTGGTTGGTGCCGTTTGAGGTTCAGGAACAGGAGCGGGTTGAACAACGGGTGCAGGTTTACTCTCCGGTTCTTTATTTTCCATATCCGGGATAGCAGGTTCCACAGCTGCCTCGATGACGGCTGCCGGTTTTTCTTCAGCAGTTTCAACGGTTGGAGAAGAAACCTCCCCGAGTTTATACGGCCGGAAGATCATATCACGGGTTGGAATGGCATAACTGTCAATCCAATCGGCAATATCAATCTGCATCATACGGGTGATATCTTCCAGATCGGTAACCGGGATGGGCACCTGTCCGAGTTCATATTCAATAATTTGCTCCAGAGGGATATTCGTCGCATATGACAGGTCATCACGCGAGAAATTCCGGCGTAATCGCGCCTGCATGATCATGGCGCCCAGAATCCGGTTGCGGAGTTCAAGCCTCTGTGTCATGGTCTCCGTCCTCAGACGGGGCATGCCATCTGAAAGACTAGTGTTCCCAAAGAAATGGTCAACCGGAACGGCATATATGGCAGCCAGGGCTTCCATTTCAGGGAGTGTCGGCGCTTCGGTCGCTGTCTCCAGGTTATCCAGATGATCCATGTCCCATCCAAGCAGGGTGCAGGCTTCTTCGGGAGTCCGGCGGGCATAAAGGCGGGCGTCAACCAGCAAGGCGGCCAATTTATGCGCGCGCAGTGTTTTTATTTGAGTTTTAAGTGCCACGGTTCAGTTCCTCCGGTGTCCAAACATTTCATTAAGGTTGGCTCCAAATACCTCCGGCCCCAGGCGATAGCCGGAGGTTTCAAGGCGTTGGCTGAATGTCGGGCGGATACCGGTTGCCCGAAGTTCGCCGAGTATGGTTCCATCCTGCTGAACTCCGGACTGTTGGAATTTAAAGATCTCTGTCATGGTGATCGTATCGCCTTCCATACCCGAAATTTCAGTGATTGATGTAACCTTTCTGGAACCGTCCTTTAAACGCGCCTGCTGCACAACAAGGTCAATGGCTGCTGCGATCTGTTCGCGGATGACTTTCACCGGGAGGTCCATGCCAGACATCAGACACATCGTCTCCAGACGGCTGGTGGCATCGCGGGGAGTATTGGCGTGCAGGGTGGTAAGCGATCCGTCATGACCGGTATTCATTGCTTGCAGCATATCCAAAGCTTCACCGCCGCGAACCTCACCTACGATGATCCTATCTGGACGCATGCGAAGGCTGTTGCGCACCAGTTCCCGTATTGGAACCGCATGAAGTCCTTCAGAATTCGCAGGTTTGGTTTCCAGGCGCACTACATGTGGTTGTTGCAATTTTAGTTCCGCAGCGTCTTCTATTGACACAATTCTTTCATTGGATGGAATAAAACTCGAAAGAATATTTAGGAAAGTGGTTTTCCCTGACCCGGTTCCTCCAGAAACCAGAATATTCAACCGGGAAACAACACAAGCCTGAAGAAGATCAGCCATATTCTTTGTGATGGATCCAAGCCCGATAAGTTGGTCCATTGACAGCTTGTCTTTCATGAATTTCCGGATGGTAATGGATGGTCCATCAATAGATACAGGAGGGATGATCGCGTTTACACGGGAGCCATCCGGTAGACGGGCATCGACAGTCGGGTTGTCTGAATCAACATGACGTCCCAGAGGTAAGATGATTTTGTCTATGATCCGGAGAACCGCATCATCATCCTGAAATTGCACATCCGAAAGTGTGAGTTTGCCATTTCGCTCAACGTACACATTCTTCGGTCCATTCACCATCACTTCACTGATGGTGGGATCATCCAACAGTGACTGGATAGGTCAAAA
>CAYRHB010000056.1:0-1919 GCA_964424035.1 uncultured Leptolinea sp. | reverse complement strand
AAGCATCTCATCCAGAATCTCTTTGAAGATTGAAGAGCGTACATGATCAGGCAGGTTGAGTTTTGTAGCTTCGTAAGCCTGTTGAAGGTAATTTTCAATAATTTCCCGCCGTTGACGTGGTGATGGCGGCCGGGCTTCCATTTCCCGGGAAATGGAATTTACCAGATAGGTCTTCAGTTTGGCCAGTTCTGCTGGATTTAAATTATAGCCACTTGATGGATTCATTTCACTTCCTTGGCTGGTTTCACTTCTTCATCCGGCATCAACCATACGATCTGTTCGGTGTTGACAGATATGAATCCTCCATGGAAAATTGCCTCACCGGAAGGTGAAAAAATAGTCGCGTCTGTAACCGCAATAAAGAGATCCTTGCGGTTGAGTTCGTCCTTCACACGGTCTTCCGGGCGAATATGAATTTTGCCGCGGATCAATTGTGATGTGGTCTGAATGGTCACATTGATTGGTTTTTTGGAAACCACCTGGGTAAAGATTTTGCCTTTTTCCTCAAAATTGGAATACATTATTCCTTCTTTCCTTTCACAGGAGATGCCGAGATCTCAGCCGGCATCAGGTATCCCAACCCGGAACGGGTGACGATGTGGACTGGGCTATGCGGGTTATCCTCAAGTTTTTGCCTCAAGCGGGCAATGCTGACCCACAATATCTCTTTGTCATCTTTATAGGTGGGCCCCCAGATGGCTGTCAATAGTTCTTCTCCGGTCAATATTTGACCTAGATGATGCGCGAATTGGATCAGGAGACGGTATTCTGTTGCTGAAAGAAAAACCGGTTTATCACCTTTCCAGACCTCTGCGCGGGCAAAATCGATCTTAAGATCCAAGTGTTGGAAGAAACGTTCTCCCATGGAAGAATCGTCTTTGCGGGCTCTGCGCAGGACCGCCCTGACTCGGGCAATCAGTTCTGTAGCAGAGAATGGTTTTACCACATAATCATCCGCCCCGACATTCAGACCTTTCACCCGGTCCTGTTCCTCACCTTTGGCGGTCAACATGATCACCGGGATATTTGAGAATTGTCGAATTCTTTCACAGGTGGTAAATCCATCCAACCGGGGCATCATCACATCAAGGATTACCAGATCTGGTTTTTGTGATGAGACCAATTCGAGTGCATCTTCGCCGTTGTTGGCAAAAATCACGGAATACCCCTCTGCCTGAAGATTGACCTGGAGAAGGTGAATATATTGTTTTTCGTCATCCACAACCAGGATTTTTACCGGCATCATATTCTCCATAGACTTATTGGCCAAGTGCGGGGAGTGTGATTGAAAATGTGGTTCCAACTCCCATACTTGATTCTACTGAAATTTTTCCCTGGTGCGCATCAATTATTTGCTGACATATGTATAACCCCAATCCACTGCCGCGGGCTTCTTTGGATGATTGAGGATCCCGATAAAACCGCCAGAAGATTTTTTCGAGTGATTCCTCGGGAATTCCCGGGCCGGCATCGCGGAATTGTATGAGCAGATCATCATTGGCTGATTTAATTGAGATCCATATTGGCGAGCCGGGCGCGTATTTAATCGAATTCGTCACCAAATTCTCAAAGACCTGTTCAAGGCGGCGTGGATCGGCTTTGACCGGTTTCACTGGTTGATCCACTTCCACATTAACGACCAATTCCGGGTGATGCAACCGGGCTCTGGCTAAAATATTGTTGATCAATCCCTCCACCCGTACGGGTTGAAGGTGGAATTCCAGCATATGGCTTTGCAAGCGGGCAGAGTCGAGAAGATTGTCGATCAAGTCCTGAAGATGATCGGTTTCTGAATCAATAATGCGCAGGAATTCATGCCGGGTGTCTTCATCCCATGTTGTATCCGCCCGAAGGAGGGTAGTAGTATAGCCTTTAATGAAGCCCAGGGGACTGCGCAATTCGTGCGTTACGTTCGAAAT
>CAYRHB010000055.1:21263-23257 GCA_964424035.1 uncultured Leptolinea sp. | reverse complement strand
GTCAAGAGAACAACTCCCTTCGATGGATTATTAGAGTCTGAGGAGTTATTTCCATGCACTTGTGAAATATGTGGAAGAAAAAAATATCTCCCGCATCTTCGAGGCTGGATGGTCATGAAAAAGGAAGCTCTTTTCGAAATGCCCGATATTGTTACTTCTTATGAGCTTTTCGGATCGGGTGGTGCAGCTTTTCGAGAGACTTTCATATCCAATAGAATGGCCCGTTTTCTTCTAAAGAACAAATGGACAGGATTCCGATTGAAAGGAATATTGACTGTTTAGTTTCTTTGTTCCAACATATGAGCAGCAGATTGTTATCTCCTTCATGTGCGTCCTTTTTTTGCTAAGAAGAAGGCATGCAACATCTATCCTGCGGTTGAGTCTGGCGAAGCCGGCACTTGACTACCGGCCAGCTCGCCCAGGCCGAACTGGGACTGGAAACCTACGTCGCCCGTTTCCGCGTAGCGGACCCGCTGACCGGCCACTTCACGCAGGCGGACACGCTCATCCCTTCCGAATAGTACCCGCCAGCAACACAATCCCCACTGTCAGGGTGACCCCCGCCCCAACCAGCAGCAGGTTCGTGTACACTGCGTCCGGATGATTGCTGACCACCTTGATCGCCAGGTCCACCGGCGTCACCGGAAAATATTGTGCCGCCACATTGACCCGCCACAGCTTGAGGTGCTGCCACTGATCGTGCGACAGCAGGAACAGGCCGGTCAGCCCGACCCAGCGCAACAATGCTGAGCGTCCCTGCCCGTCGACATAGCGCTGGAAGGCAAATGCCGCGGCCAGCATCAGCAGCACGAACGGCAGGGTGACCAACCGTGCGCTAACCCGCTCGCCGTTGATCAGCGGGATGGGAATGTACATCACCAGTTTGTACACACTGCCCATGGAGAGTACGAAAAGCACCAGTGCCGGCGTGGACAGGGTCGAAAGCCAGGCAGGCACATCACGTTTTTTCAGCCACCAGCCCAACCCGAAAGCCAGCAAAAAGGCAGCTCCGGCCAGTCCAACGAACAGGTCAAATTCCCACCATCCCAGGTTGGTCAACTGGCCGGTGTGGGCAAAAGCTTTATCCGGTCCGGTCATGGCGGTCAGCGCGTTCCAGACATCCATCAACGCCGGATAGCCGGAAAGGAATTCACTGTCAAATTCACCCAGATGCAGGGCGGGCGGCAGAAGGCGTACGGCGGAAAGCAGCCCCGCCGCGGCGATCCCGGCCATGGATTGCCAGAAGTTGCGCCATTGAAACAACCCGACCAACCCGGTGAGCATCAACGCCCAGACGAACTGGTGAAACGAGCCATTCAGCAGCATGAAGAACAAAAGGAAGGCGTATCCAGCCAACCAGCGCCAGGCAGCGCGGCTTTTCAGCGAGAAGGGCGTTTCACATTCGGCCATGGCTATTAATAACAGGAACAACCACGGGTACAGGAAATAGCCGGTGTAATTCACATGTCCCACACTGAAATGTGACAGGATGGAACCGTTGAAATTAAAAAGGAAGAACAACACGGCAAAAGAGAACGGAGAGAGACGCAACCTCCGCCACAGTCCCGCCAGACCGACCAATCCCAGAGTGTACATCAGCCAGACATTCAACAGCACAAACCAACCGACCGGCATCAGCCCAAGCAGCAGCATCTGGGGGGATAGCATCACATCCGGTAAAGCCATGTAGCGGTCGGTCACGTTGCGCAGGGCGGACCCGTCAGGCATATGCAGCGGAAGCTGCCCGGTTTTCACCGCGTCCTGCACAAAGGCAATCCGCGGCGCGGAGATTTCCGCCCAGTCGTGGAAGTCGAAGGGAATATTCCCCCAGTTGAAAAACTGCCCGAAAAGGAACAATCCAACCAGCCAGAGCGCGGCGACCCAACCCCACTCCCGGATGCCGGTGCGGTCACTGGAACGGAACAACCATGCAACTACCGATTCAATACGTTGCAGCCAGCGGGTTTTAAAAGAAGTATCAATTTTCTCCGGCA
>CAYRHB010000055.1:0-21253 GCA_964424035.1 uncultured Leptolinea sp. | reverse complement strand
CTGTCGCTTGCGTGGAACAGCCAGTTACCAACCAGTTCAACGCGTTTCTGCCAGCGGGATTGCATGGTGATGTCTGTTTCCGGCACTCAGTCCTCCAGCAGGTAAGCCATCAGCCAGCGGGTGGTGGCGGTCAGCGCGTCGATGTGGGTGCGCTCATAGTTGTGTGAGGCATCCACTCCGGGGCCGATCAACGCCACAGCCATATCGGCTCCCGCCATCCAGGCGGCTTCACCGTCAGATCCGTAATGCGGGTAGATGTCGGTCCGGTAGTCAATGGCGTATGTCGCGGCCAGTTTGCGCAGGCGGGATGTCATCCCGTGGTGATACGGTCCGTGGGAATCTTTAATGCAGATGGTGGTGTGGAACTCGTCGGAATTCTGACCCTCGCCCACGGCAGCCATATCCACGGTGAGCAGTTCGGTCACATCAGCGGGAATACCGGCTGCCGCGCCGTGGCCCACTTCCTCATAATTCGAGAAGAAGAGGCTGGTACGTTGTACCGGTTTAAGACCGGCAACCTGCAGGGCTTTTACTGCCGCCAGAATACAGGCTGCGCAGGCTTTATCGTCCAGAAAACGCGAGCGTACAAAACCTTCCGTCACTTCAACGCGCGGATCAAAGGCGACGAAATCGCCAATTCCGATACCCAACCCGCGGACTTGATCCACGCAGGTCACCCGCGCGTCAAGCCGCACTTCCATACTGGCATCATCGCGTTTGGCTTCCAGCTCTTCCTTTGAATACACATGCATGGAAGGCTTGTGGAACATCAGACTACCGCGAACGGTTTTGCCATCCGCAGTGAAGATGGTTACACCTTCGGTTTCCACGCTGAACCAGTTCAACCCGCCGACGGCGGAAAGGCGCAGCCGCCCGTTGGATTTGATCTCTTTAACGACCGCGCCCAATGTGTCCAGGTGGGCGGTCAGCGCGCGCGGGTTGTCTGCTTTCGAACCGGGCCAGTTGGCGATCAAAGCTCCCTTACGGGTGCGGGAAAAGGTCACATCGGGGTTATCTCTGAGTTCGGACTCAACGAATGCCACAGCCCGGTCTACAAAACCGGTCGGGCTCGGTGTATTCAACAGCCCGGTGAGGGTCTTGATCAGATATGCCTCATCGACAGGGGGAAGGGGACGGACAGCGGTCATTTCCAGCCTTCGTGTTCGGCGATGATCATCCGCCATTCGTCCGGAATAGGTTTCGTTGTGTTGGTGTGGTAATCAAAATGCACCATTACGGTCTCGGCTTTGGTCAGAACCGCGCTTGTGGATTCATCTTCAATTTGATATTCGAGGGTCATGCTCTTGGTACCCAGTTTGGCCACCCGTACCCCCACCCGGATCTTCTGGGTTAATTTAATGGGAGCCAGGTATGAAACATGGACATCCGCCACAATCCAACCCAGGTTAAAGTAGGAAGCGCCGTCGAAAATACCCAGCGCCTGCACAAAGTTGAACCGCGCTGTTTCAATATATGTGACCGTATGGGCATGGTTGACATGCCACTGCGGGTCAATATCACCATATCGGACCTGCACAGGGGAATAGAACTTGAATTCGCTCATACAGAAAATTATACTGGAACGTAGCGATTGGGAGCTCGTTTATTAAGGAAACCATATGCATTCACCTCTCACTGATCTGCGAAACCGGATTGATCTGACACACATCCCTTTCACTGAACGGGGATCGCGCATTCTGATCATGAAGAATGCAGGCGGTTTGATCATCCGGCTGGCGGAACGCTGGTACAAGTTGACGCGCAGCATATCCGCCTACCGGCAGCGCCCGCCGATCGTGGAAGAATGGGTTTTCACGGACGCTGCCGGAAATATGCTCGAGACCGGGTTGGATTCACAGCCTGACCGGATTATTTTCAATACTTCCATCGGTGATTTCACGCTGGTTTTTGTCGATCCTGAGACCCTCTTCCTGGGGATGCCCGAAACTTCATGTGGGGTACGTTTCAAGACCAACATGGACCTGGGTCAAACAGACAGGCGTGGTGGCGTATTACGGGTTACCGGTGATATCCGGCGCAACCTGGCATACACCACCAACCGGGTGATCCTCACGAACCAGCTGGACAGCCTTGACGGTACGGGACAGGTGGTGACGCTGAAGTTCCAGAATGGTGCAGGCGGATTGTTGATCAACCTGACCCCGAGGCTGGGGTTCAACCGGTATATACCCAGGACAGACGAAATTCTGTCACGCGCCCGCCTGCGCTGGGAGGAATGGTTTGCTGCTGTCCCGCCGGTACTACCGGAGTACCAGCTGCAATACCTGTTTGCCTGGTGGTTGATGGCAGCCGGTATCATTTCCACGCGTTTCTTCACCACACGCGAAGTATTAACACCTTCGAAGATCCACTATGTTGGTGTCTGGCAATGGGACGCACTTTTCCACGCGCTCGCGTACCGGCACGCGCATCCACTACTGGCGAAGGACCAGCTGCGTATTCTGCTGGACCATCAGCGTGAAGATGGCATGCTGCCGGATGCCGTTCACGATGAAGGTACGGTCACCCATCTGGATTTTCCAATCGAAGCCGACGTGACCAAACCTCCGCTGCTGGCATGGACGATCTGGAAAATTTTTGAGACCACCGGTGACAGGGAATTTCTGGAGGAAACCTACGAAGCCACCGTGCATTGGATCAATTGGTGGTTACGTCGTAACGACCGCGATGGTGATGGTCTGTGTGAATACGGACATCCCTATTCTTCCGGTCTGGATGACAGTCCGCTCTGGGATGGCGGGATGCCGGTTTGCTCACCGGACCTCAATGCATATCTGGTATTGCAAATGCGATATCTGGTAAGGATCGCGGCTGAGATCGGAGAAGCACATGACGCGGTCAACTGGGATCAACGCGCTAATTTTATGAAGGACCGGCTTGAATCTGTTCTTTGGGATGATGAATCCGGAATGTATCTGGCACACCGGAATGGTGAACCCATAGGCTTAAAAACACCGTTCAGTCTGTTCCCGTTGCTAATCGGAGACCTGAATGAAATGAAAGCCAAACGGCTGGTTGAGCATATCTTCAATCCGCATACCTTCTGGACAAAATTCCCCGTCCCCAGTGTGGTACCGGGAGAAGAGTCTTTTGATCCTGAGCAGATGTGGCGCGGCCCGGCCTGGGTGAATGTCAACTACCTGTTGGTGGAGGGATTGGAACTCTCCGGGTTTAAAGACGAAGCCCGAAAATTACGAAGGGTGACACTGGAACGGTTGATGCGCCTTCCGGATTTTTATGAGTTCTATAATCCGTTGACCGGGCAGCCAGGTGCCAAAGCCGCGCCCATTTTCGGATGGTCGGCGGCATTGTTCATTGATATGGCATTACAGGAGACGGCGCAAAGCCGGTTGTGATCCATGTGGGATGCTTTACTGCGTTCAGCATGACAGACCATTTGTCATCTTGAGCGGACGCGAAGGATCCCGGTTGGAAATGGATAATACGCTCGCAACGGCTAGTTATTTTATGCCCATTCGAGATGCTTCACTTCGTTCAGCATGACAAAACATGTCATCCTGAGCGAACGCGAAGGATCCCGGTTGGAAATGGATAGTACACTCGCAACGGCTAGTAATGTTATGCCAATGCGGGATGCTTCACTGCGTTCAGCATGACAAAAGATTAGCATGACAGAACGTAAGCACGACAGAGCATTCGGCCTTACAAAGAGCTGGCACGTCTCTTGCAAAAAGCAAAAGCAACAAACCCGGTCTGGTAAAATCAACGGTCAGGTTGTATACTTTTTAATCAGACTAAACCAAATCAAAGGATTAGGCATGAAGACCAACGTCTCACAACAGCAACTTGCTCACGGGTTAGGCATCGTTTCCAAAGCAGTCGCGGCTCGCAGCACCTTGCCGGTGTTGAGCAATGTACTGTTGGCCACTGACGAAGGCCGTCTGCGCCTATCTGCCACTAATCTGGAAGTCGGAATCACTTGCTGGATTGGCGCGCAAATACTGGAAGATGGTTCCATCACCGTACCCGCCCGGACCCTGGCCGATCTGGTCAGCACCCTTCCCGGAGACACGGTTAATCTTGAACTGAATGCGCAAACACTGACATTGAATGTAAAATGCGGTTCATCCAGTACAGATATCAAAGGACTGGACGCGCAGGAGTTCCCTCCCATGCCCGTACCGGAACTCGACAACGCGGTAGAGCTCAACGTTACCGATCTACGGGAAATGATTCAACAGGTGGCTTTTTGTGCCTCCAATGATGACGCCCGCCCGGCGCTTCAGGGTGTATCGGTCAATCTCAATGGCAATGAGATCACCATGGCAGCCACCGATGGTTTTCGTATTTCCGTTCGCAAATCATCCCTATCAACCCCGGTTCCGAACCCGCTTTCAGCCATTATCCCGGCCCGTGCCATGATGGAACTGTCCCGCATTGCTACCGATACCGATGAAATGATAAAGATGGTCATTCCGCAAGGCCGGGGTCAGGTAATTTTCCATATGCCGGATGTAGAACTGGCCTCACAACTCATTGACGCCAACTTCCCGGATTTCAAACTGATCATCCCCCAGAGCAGTAAAACCCGGACGATCATTCCCACCTCGGCTTTATTAAAAGCCTGCCGTCAGGCAGAAGTCATCGCGCGGGACAGCAACAATGTGATCCGCCTGGAAATTATAAATAACGAAAACGAACCCGGAAGAGTGGAAGTACAGGCCACATCTGAAGAGACTGGTGCCAGCGAAATTATTCTGGACGCCAGTGTTGATGGCCCGCCTTTACCGATCGCATTTAATGTACGTTTCCTGCGCGAAGTGTTGGATGTCATCAAAACACCCAATGTTGTCATCGAAACCACATCGAATAACAGTCCCGGTGTGATCAAACCGGTGAATGATGATGAATTTCTACATGTCATCATGCCCATGCACCTGGGATAACCAGTCCCCGCTATTAATTTGAAGATCAACAACACAGGCCGGGATTGGTGATTTATCGGGAGAATTTATGACTTTTACCGCTACCTCATCTGACCGGCTGCTCAGCATCATGTTGACGCTGGGTCAATTTCCGATTCTCAGTAATCGCATCCGTATTCGCATGCGGCGGGAATTGTTTTCACGCGGGTTGCTCAACCAGTCCGGATTTGAAGCCGAGGTCAGGGAAAAAGCCATGCTTTCGCAACGCCGCGAAGGTTTGTTGAACCCGGTATATGAAGAACCCAATGATATCTGGGAGACCCGTTTGACGAAGGTTCGGGATCAACTGACTGACCTTTATTTCAGCCAACATCTTTCCTATTCCTTTTTTGAGAATATTGTAAATGACGTCCTGAAAGAACGCGGTGTTGACCAGGAAGAACAAATGTTCTCGATCAACCCCGAACTGGCTCCAATAGAACTGGTGTTCGAGCAGGCGATGATGATTGAAAAAATGCCGGCGGAGGACCGGACCCGCCTGGAAGCCCGTATGCAGGAAGCCAAGGTTGTGTTAATCCGCACCATGATCAGCGACCAGTTGCGATACATCAACATAGCCAAAGAGTGGTTAAATCTTGAAGATCTTATTGAAATCCGACGTCGAAAAATCGGTGGCGGGAGGATTGGTGGAAAAGCTGCCGGGATGCTGCTGGCTGCACGGGTTGTCAAGGAACGGGCCGGCTCAGAGTTGCGTGCCGCCATTCACACGCCCGAATCCTATTTCATCGGTTCGGATCTGTTGTACACCTTCATGGCCATCAACAACCTGTTTCACTGGAATGACCAGAAATATAAAACCGAAACCGAAATGCGGGAAGAATATCCAAAAGTTTTGGAGGAATTTCAGGCGGGCAGTTTTCCGCCGGACATTCTCGAAAAGTTGACCAGTCTGCTGGTCAATGTTGGGAAAGTCCCGCTGATCGTTCGGTCGTCCAGTTTACTGGAAGACAACTTCGGCACATCATTTGCCGGAAAATATGAAAGCATATTCTGCCCCAATCAGGGGACATTAAAGGAAAATTTACGGGCACTTTCACAGGCTATTGCCAGGGTGTATGGTTCAACATTGAATCCAAACGCGTTGCTTTACCGGCGGGCAAAAGGACTGCAGGATTACGATGAACGCATGGCCATTCTTATTCAAACAGTGGTCGGGGAGTCGTTGGGAAACTATTACCTGCCGCATGGCGCCGGCGTGGCTTTCAGCCGCAACCTGTATCGATGGTCTCAGCAGATCAAGGCAGACGATGGCTTCCTCCGGCTTGTATGGGGATTGGGAACACGCGCGGTGGATCGGGTTGGAAATGATTATCCACGGTTGGTGGCTCTGAGCCATCCGCTGTTGAGACCTTCGACCAGTGCGAAAAACATCCGCCGGTATTCGCAACAATTTGTGGATGTCATTGACCTGGAACAGAACTGCATGCGCACCCTTCCGGTACAGGATGTTCTTAAAACCAATTACTACCCGCTGCGTTATCTCGTTCAATTGGATGAAGAAGGATACTTCGTATCTCTGCGTTCCCGTCTGGTGGAAGGCGACCAGAAACGGTTGGTATTGACATTTGAGGATCTACTGCGCAGAACGTATTTTGGCCGTCACATGCGAGATATGCTTCACATGCTGGAGGAAAGCTACCAGTCTCCGGTGGATCTGGAATTTGCCGTACAGTTAACCCCCGGCGAAAATGGAGGTGCGAATCTATCCATTTACCTGTTGCAATGCCGGCCGCAAAGCCATCTGATCCGGGCGGAACAGGTACCACTGCCCACCAATCTACCGGAAAAGGATAAGGTCTTCTCCACGGAATTTGTAGTTCCCCAGGGTATGATCGATGGGATCCGGTATGTGCTTTTTGTTCCTCCGGAAGGATACTTCGAACTTAACCCGTCCACCGGAAGGACAAAACTCGCCCGGACCATTGGCCGATTGAACGCTGCCCTCAAAGGGCAAGTGTTTATTTGTGTGGGCCCCGGACGCTGGGGGAGTTCAAACTCGGACCTGGGCGTACCCATTGACTACGGGGATATTTACAACTCCCGATCACTGGTGGAACTGGCCGGCCAGGGGATCGGACCTGCACCGGAACCTTCGCTGGGGACCCACTTCTTCCAGGATCTTATGGAATCCCAGATCTATCCGCTGGCTATCTACCTGGAAGATGAAAGTAGTTATTTCAACCGCGATTTCTTCTACAAAACACCAAACCGGGTAACGAATTTCATCGAAGTCGATAAGGAAATTCTTCCCGCGTTACGTCTGATCAATGTGGATGATTACACTCACGGACGTACACTTCAGATCATCATGGACGACTCTGAAGGGAAAGCGGTTGCTTTTCTGGAAGGAAAAAAGAAAGAGAATCCCGGCTCAACAGGTCCTTTAATCGCCCAAAACAGCCTCTAGGAAGCCCGCTGTTAAAAATATTTTCCATGTTTCACGTGAAACATGGAATTGGTTTTATTGTCCGGCTTTCTGGAAGGTTGCACCTGTTTCGGAACGGAATTGTTTCACGTGAAACAATTATGCATAAATAAAGAGCGCGTGAATCGCATGATTCACGCGCTTCTTTCACCTCTTTTCAAGCATTTCTTTATTCAACAAGATTCTGTTTTTCAACTCTCCGGAATTCGAAGTATGAATAAACCATCGTTATCACCGAAGAGCCAATGGCTGTGAAAAGGAGTACTGTGATGGCTGCATCCGGAAATATCACACACAGCATGGTCAACACTCCGGAGGCTATAAACAATTTGCCTCCCAGCTGATGGGTGGATGCCCAGACTTCATCATTCGCCAGGGTCCAGGGGGTACGGATGCCGATGAAATAATTACGTTTGGCTTTCCCTATCATCCATCCGGTCAGAATGAAGAACAGTCCAAATGCGGGCGCCAGCGCGGCATTCATGGAAAAACTTGCACCCATATTCCAGGTCAGGGTTATCCCTTGCAGGTAGTAGAAGAAACCGGCGAAGGACAAAATGAACAGATTGTAGTCCTCTTTAAATTCGGCGATATTCTTCTTTAATGGATCGATCGCCGGCATGAAGAGGATCAGGATTGACAGGCCCATGGCCAGCAGCGGAAGAAAATACAACCCCATGAAGAGAGAACCGTATCCGTCGGCTTCACCGGCGGCGTTCCAGTGGGTGGCTACGCGGGGTCCCATATGCTGCCCCAACAGAAATCCTGCCAGCAGCATGACCATGCCGGCTGCCAGGATGATAATAAGTGTGGTTCGTGTTTTCATTCTCGTTCCTGAAGTATTACGATTTGGTGGTGTCCACGGCTTTGTCGCCGGTCATTTGGGACAATGCTACCATGCCGCTCACACCGCCCAGATTCATGGATTCCACAGCGCTGCTGGGGACGATGACCAGCGCTCCTTTTTCTTTCAGACCTTCGAAGAGCATATTCATAGCCCGCAGATGCAACGCTGTTGGATTGTTGATATATGCTTCAGACGCCTCGGAAAAACTGGCGGCAATCTGTTTCTCGGACTCTCCCAGTATCACCCGGGCCTGGCGCTCACGCTCAGCCTGTGCCTGCCGGCTCATCGAATCCTCAAGGTCCTGAGGAATGACCACATCCCGGATCTCAACCGATTGCACGGATATGCCCCAGGGTGTGGTCCGTTCGTCGATGATGTGCTGAAGATCGGAATCCATCTTTGAACGCCCGACCAGGATATCCGCCAACGCCATCTGTCCGATGATCTCACGCAGGGCGGTTTGGGCGGCCCAGGCGATGGCAGCCTGATAGTCGGCTACTTCCAGTGACGCCTTTTCGGCATCCCACACCATCCAGAAGAGGACGGCATCCACATCCACCGGGACGGTATCTTTGGTCAGGGTCTTTTCTGCGGCAAAGGGAGTTACCATTACCCGTTGATCAATCCAGTTGGCAATATTGTCCACGACCGGAACAATCCAGAAAACACCGGGTCCCCGCAGTCCACGGAATTTTCCGAACCGTAATATGACCGCCTTTTCCCACTGGTTGCAGACCTTAAGCGAAAACAGGAAGAACAAGCCTGCCAGGAGTGTAATAAAAAGCCAGGTTATGATTCCCGTATCCGGAACTCCATTCTTATCCATTATGACTGTACCCGTTATACTGGCCACAACCAGAATGGTTAACAGGGTACCGGCGATCGGATTAATGTGCGTATTGTCAACTTTTTCTGGTCGCATAGTTTTCATGATTTTTCCTCCTTCATCGATCTCGTCGGTATTGTGGTGATGTTTGCTTCTCATTCTTTACTCCTGCGTAGTCTTTTGATCTTTCGACTCATTCTTGAATTCCAGAATGCCATTCATCAATTCTTCTGTCGAGTATCCGCGGGCTTCAGCAGCCGCGATTGTTTGTCGAATAAAATCTGCCAGCGCTTCCTTCTTGAAGATCTTTCTGGTCTCTTCCGTCGGCTTTTCCCAGATGTACGTGCCTCGTCCGCGTTGGGTGGAAATGATCCTGGCTTCATCCAATAACCGGTATGCCCGGGCTACTGTATTGAAATTGATGCTCAAACTGGCGGCCATTTCACGCACTGTTGGTAGTTGATCCCCGATCTGTAGTTCTTCTTCCAAAACCAGCTCTTCAATCTGCCGGGCAATTTGAAGATAGAGCGGTTCGTCAGAGCGAAAATTGACCTTGACCCTTGCGGCGATATTATTCAATAGTCATTCTCCTCAACATTGTATTATTGTATCTTTGTAGTATTGTATATCAGAAAGGGTTTTTGTCAAGTGGATTCGCCTGATTCCACTAACTGCCAGTCGATGAATTTATCCGGAATTTAGGCATTTTTACATACAATTTACCCCCAGGCCGGTATTATTAAACTGATGTAAACCTTTACAAAAATCCCTTTTTATTATTCTGAGAACCTTCTCGAATAATTTCAGCAATCCCTATCAGCCCATACCATTTTGAAAATGATATGGGGGCTTTCGTCAGGAACCGAAATCATTGGGTTGATACAAATTTCTCTGCGGAGCAACTATGATCAAATCCATCCGAAACATGAAACTGGCGTCAAAACTACTCCTCTCCATCCTTCTTCCGGTTCTGATCATTTCAGCTTTACTGGGCGGATTGGGATATTTCAATACTGAACGGCTTTCCGGGATGATCAACGAGATCGCCAATCAACGGGTTCCGTCTCTTAAAAATCTGACAGCACTTGACAGGACAACCTCGCAAATGATTCTGGACCAGAAATCCATGATCAACGCCATTTATGACTCCCGCCTTGATATGACGGTATATCAGGATGCCACCCTGCAGGATATGGCCGATCTATCCGGTACGCTTGATCAGCTGAATACAGTGGCAAATCAATTTAACGACCAGGATCTGCTGGAAAAATCCGGCAGCGTCCGCGAGGTTACTGAAGAATATCAGGCCCTCTTTGATGCTTCATTAAAGAAGATCGAAGAGATGAAAACACTGACGGCCAAAATGGAAGAGAACGCGGTCATTGTGATCAATCTGACTAATGAATATTTCAAAGATTCTGCGTACAAGAACGACACAAACACACTGTTTACAACCCCGATCCTGGTTGATATTTTAAACCTGGCAAACAGCGCGCAGATCAATCAGAGTAAATTGATGCTCTATCGTGATGAGACCTATTGGAAGAATCTCGAAAACGAACTCTCAAGATTGTCTATTTTTTACAATGAATTAAAGAGGATCACATCCGATAGCGCTGATCTTGACCGCATCAAGAAGATGAGAGCCGCAACGGAAGAATATTCCGCAGCTGCCGAAAGTTGGAAAGCGGCTGATGATGAGCTTCAAAGCCTGGTGGAGCAGATGAACACAATCGGCTCCAGGGTTCAGCAAAACGCCCTTTTGGCTGAAGAAACAGGCTGGGCATCCACGGAAGCCAGTAAATCAAAAGCACAGGATATAACCATTCGTTCCAATGCCATCAATATTATCGCCATCATCTTTGCGGTGGTAATTGGAATATTGCTGGGGACCTTCATCCCCCGGCAGATCGTGAAACCGATCAATTCAATTGAGAAAGCAGCCCGGAATATTGCTGAAGGTGATATTGACCAGTTGATCACGGTTGAGGGGAAAGACGAAATAGGCGACCTGGCAACATCCTTCCGCAGGATGATCGACTACATCAAAGAAATGGCTTCAACGGCTGTAATTATTTCCAATGGTGACTTGACCGTGAATATTAATCCCAGATCGGAAAGAGACCTGCTGGGAAATTCGTTCCACGCAATGGCCAAATCCCTGAAGGAGGCGATCAGCCTGGTAGCGGCCAGTGCCACTGACCTGGAATCTTCATCCATGCAGCTTGCCTCTTCTTCTGACCAGGCCAATCAGGTCACTCAACAGATCTCCATGACGGTGCAACAGATCGCCTCCGGTACGACGCAACAGGCAGAGGCGTCTTCGCGGACAGCCGCCCTGGTGGAAAACATGTCACACACGATCGAAACCGTGGAAAAGGGAGCCAAAGAACAGGGCATGGCAGCAGCCAAAGCAGCGGAACTAACCGCATCCCTCAGTGAGACCATCCAACAGGTGAGCGGCAACGCGGAAGCCGTGACCCGTGATTCCAATCTCGCGGCAGATGCGGCCAGAAAAGGCACGCAGACCGTTGACACAACCATTGAAGGCATGCGGCGCATCCAGGAAAAAGTGGGGTTGTCTGCTGAGAAAGTGCACGACATGGGCAACCGCTCCAACCAGATCGGAGCCATTGTGGAAACGATCGATGATATTGCTTCCCAGACAAACCTGCTCGCACTGAACGCTGCCATTGAAGCAGCCCGTGCCGGCGAGCATGGCAAGGGGTTCGCTGTAGTGGCTGATGAAGTCCGCAAACTGGCTGAACGTTCCAGCATGGCTACAAAAGAGATCGGTGGACTGATTAAAGATATTCAACACACGGTTGATGAAGCGGTTGTCGCCATGAATGATGGTGCAACAGAGGTCAGGACTGGAGTTTCGCTGGCCAACGAATCGGGAAAGGCACTTGAAAATATCCTTACCGCCGTGGAAGCCGTATTTGTTCAGGCCAGCCAGGCGACGGAAGCAGCCGCCCGCATGAACAGTTTCTCTGAAGAGTTGGTCAAATCAGTGGATGAAGTTGCCAGAATAGCCGAAACCAATTCCATCGCGTCGGATGAAATGAAGACTGATTCGGAAGATGTCACTCAGGCCATGGAAAACATTGCCAGTGTCAGCGAGGAAAACAGTGCGTCCATTCAGGAGGTCAGCGCTTCCACGGAAGAGATGACTGCCCAGGTGGAGGAGGTGAGTATTTCCGCGCAAGGCCTGGCCGATACGGCCCAGATGTTGACCGCCCTGGTCTCCCGGTTCAAGTTAAAATCAACATGAATCCATACCAACCGTAGTTTTCAACACAACCGGCTACCGCTCCGTTCAACGAAGATGAACAGGCATATCGAAGACGCATTTGAAATAAAGCTTTCCCAATATCACCTTTCCGGATACTCCATCCGGTTACTATTTCCGGATGATTGTGGGAAGATATTTTCTTTTCTGGACCAAAACCGGGAATACTTCCTTCTTGAAAATGGCCGTTCTCCGGTTCATGCTGATGGAAAGTCGTTTATTGAAGACCTTCCACCCAATAAGCCACCTTCGGATAAATTTGCCATCGCTTTCGAAAAGGATAACCGGATCACCGCGCTGGTCGATTTGGTCCGCGGTTACCCGGAAGAGCATATCTGGTGGATCGGATTACTGTTGATCCACCCGTCCTCCCGCGGGATGGGATTGGGCAGCCGGATCATCCGCCTGTTGGACCATCTGGTTTTTGCGCTGGGCGGGCGTGAGATTCGGCTGGGTGTGTTATCGGAAAATGATCCGGGATTTCAATTCTGGAAAACCATGGGGTTTGAACAAATACAAACAAGCGAAGGACTGGTAATCGGGGAGAAATCCCACACTGTGTATATTATGTCCAAAGAACTGGCACAGACCCAGAAACCGGAAAACTTCATCTTTTAAGAAGGTCATCAGGGATTAGTTGACGGCGCGAAATATCTATTTGCGTCAAAGATGAAAACATGGTATTATTTTTACCAGTTAACGATCAACAGATCGCATCAGGGTAAAATCGCTCCATCAGGAGTGGTTTTTCGCATTAATTCGCAGAAAAGTGATCACTTGGAAGGGGAAATCCCGTATTCCAAAACACATCATGATGCAAGGAAGGTAAAATGCCAACCTCATTCCTGACCCGTGAAGGTTACCAAAAACTTCAGGAAGAGCTTGACTTCCTCCGTACATTGAAACGGCAGGAGATCGCCAACCGCCTCCATGAAGCCATGGAAGGTGGTGAGCTCATTGAAAACGCCGAGTATGAAGCCGCCAAAAATGAACAGGCGTTTGTTGAAGGCCGCATTAAAGACCTGGACGTGCTACTGGCTACCGCCCGGGTAATCGATGAAGAATCGGTGGCTGCAGATACGATCCAGGTCGGTTCGACAGTAACCATCCAGGAAGAAGGCGGTCCGGACGAGGTCTACTCCATAGTTGGGGCGGCGGAATCAGATCCGGCTCATGGGAAAATATCCAATGAATCTCCCCTGGGCAAAGCCCTGATCAACCAGAAAGCCGGTGATGTTGTGTCTGTTGAGGCGCCTGATGGCGCGTTCTCTGTAACCATTATTAAGGTGGAGTGATCCACGGGGAAGAAGACAAACCCCGCCCAGATATAGCGGGCGGGGTTTTTTATACCTGAGAGGTAGCATTTATGGAATTGAACGATCTTGAAAAAGTGCGGCTTGAAAAAGCGATCCAAATGCGGGCTGGCGGTAGGGAACCCTATCCGACCCGGACCGGCGTCTCTGCCAATATCGCGGAAGCGATTGATTCCTTTTTAAAAGACGAAACCGCAGAAACCCAGTTCACCCTGGGGGGCCGCATCCGTGCCACCCGCCCAATGGGCAAGATCATCTTTGCCCACATTGAAGATGGTTTCGGCCGCATCCAACTCTTCTTCCGGGTCAATACCCTGGGGGAAGAAAGCATGAAACAATTCCTGGATGATTTTGATCTGGGAGATTTCATCCAGGCAACCGGGAAGCTCTTCCGCACTCGAACCGGAGAGATCACCCTGGAAGTGGCCGAATACAAAATGCTGTCCAAAGCCATCACCCCGCTTCCGGCGGCCAAGGATGAAGTGGTGGATGGCGAAGTCATCCGCCATGCCACGCTCTCCGATCCTGAAACTCGCTACCGGCAGCGGTACGCCGACCTGGCTGTCAACGAGGATGTGCGCAAGGTGTTTCAAACCCGCGCCGGTATCGTACGAGCCATGCGCCAGTTCCTGGATGACCACGGTTTCCTCGAAGTTGAGACCCCCATCCTGCAGCCCATCTACGGCGGTGCCGCGGCCAAACCGTTCGTAACCCACCACAACCAGCTCAAACAGGACCTTTACCTGCGGATTTCTTTTGAGTTGTATTTAAAACGCCTTCTGGTGGGAATGCTGGACCGCGTCTATGAGATCGGACGGGATTTCCGTAACGAGGGTGTTTCCTTTAAACACAATCCCGAATTTACGCAGATGGAATTCTACTGGGCGTATGCCGATTACCTGAAGGTGATGGAGCTGACCGAACAGATGGTGGCTTTCATTTGCGATAAAGTGCTGGGAACGCGCAAAGTCACCTTTGACGGAAAAGAAATTGATTTCAGTCCGCCCTGGAAACGGGTGGAATTGCGTCAGGGGTTGATCGATGCCTGCGGTATCGATATTTCGCAACACCCCACCGATGCCAGCCTGGAAGAAGCCATGGTGGCCAAAGGCATCAAGGTCAAGCCGGGTATGCCGCGCGGCAAGCTGATCGACCAGTTGATCGGCGATTACCTTGAAGTGAATTTCATCCAGCCCACCTTCCTTTATGATTACCCGCGGGATATTTCTCCGCTGGCCAAGAACAAACCCGGTGATCCATCAACCGTGGAACGATTTGAGGGATTCGTGGGCGGCATGGAACTGTGCAATGCCTTTACCGAACTGAATGAGCCCATGGAGCAGGAAGCCCGCTTCCTGGAGATGGGGCGTGAATATGATGCCGAGGATGAGGAACGACATCCCATGGATGAGGATTACCTGCGCGCCATGTCATACGGCATGCCGCCCTGCGGCGGGTTCGGCATGGGGATTGACCGCCTGACCATGCTGCTGGCTGACAAGCGCACTATCCGCGAGGTGATCCTGTTCCCGCATCTGCGATCGATAACCGGGGAATAACATCGATCCTTTTTTCTGAAACAGATAACCCTTCAGGGGCGGATTACATCCGCCCTTTTTTTGTGCAGATTGGGTTGACCGCGATGGCATAGGTCCGGTCAAACCGATAAGATTGATACTTGTCAGGTATGCCGGTATACAAATGACGGATCCGGTGACTGAGCTCGTCGAAGCCCGCCTTCCCCGGTTCGGGGATGAGCGTGTCCGCCCGGGTGAAGTGGCCGGTTTGACGGTATGTATCTGCTGGTTGAAAAAGTGAACAACCTATCAAATAAAGCTGTTTCCTGAAAGGTCTCTGGCTGGCCAGTCCCACATTATCCCGAAATAAGTTTTGTCATACGGCAAGGTTTTTAAAGCGGTTTTTCCAGGTACAAATGAAACAAGTTTTACCGGGTATTCATTTAAGTATGAATCACAATCCCCAGGACTTTTTTCCTGAAAATTGGTTACAAATTTTACCGGATATTAATATACAATTCTGTGGAATCCTGATAATATATTATTGTATGGGGGTAAAAAGATGTCTCTTAACCTAACGGTTTCCAAATCCATGCAAAGAAAAACCAAACTGCTTTTTTTGTCATTTATTTGTATGTTTGCTTCCTGTACCCCCATTCATAACGGGGAATATACCGGTAAGACAACTCTAACTGTTTCTCAATCTTCATCTTCAAGTATGTCAACAGCAATACCCGCAGAACCGGAAGAAATTATCCCCACAACCACAGCAATTCCAACCCGGATCCCGACCCAAATCGTATCAACGGAAGAACCGGAACCAATCGGCTCCCCGGAGAATACAAAGACATTCTTACTGGATCAGGTGAAACCGGAAACGGGGGATGGAAATCAACAGCACGGGAAAGTTTTTGTTGACTCGGTTGAAATTCAGTTTTCTGAAACCTGGCCGAAAATAAGAATAGCAGGTTTTCTACCCACACCCTGCCATAATTTGCGAGCCAATATGCAAATACAGGAAATTGAACTACAAGTCCAGGTTGAATTGTATTCCCTGGCTGATTCTGGTTTAAGTTGTATTCAAACATTGGAACCATTTACTCTGGAATTTCCGGTTGAATTGAAAACCGAAGGCACCTACAAGATATTGATTAACCAGGTTGAAATGGATCAGTTTGATTGGCCGGTGAAATCATGAAAGTAATTCGTCTCACATGTATTGTTTTTCATTTCTGTTTTCCTGTATAGGGGAGGATAACAATGAAGCGTCTCAATAAGGTTTTTTCTGTATTCGTGATGATCAGCATGGTCTTTGGGCTGTTTTCATCACCCATGTTGGTTGCCACATCGGTTGTCAAGGCTCAGGAACTGGAGCCGACGCCAACCCTGCAACCCACTCCGACCGAAGAACCGGCGGTACCCACCGAGGAACCGGTCGTTCCCACGGAAGAACCGGCGGCGCCTACCGAAGAACCGGTTGTTCCCACTGAGGAACCTGCCGTCCCGACCGATGAACCTGTCGTCCCGACCGATGAACCGGTTGTCCCTACGGAAGAACCTACGGCTGTTCCGGAAGAACCGACACTGATCCCGGAAGAACCGACCCAAACCCTGGAGCCTACCCAGACTCCCACGTTGGATGAGACAATCACCATCACTCCAACTATTACGGAGACTCCCACGGCTACACCCACTGAAACCGAATTGCCGGAGATCGTTCCTCTGTTGCAGCCGGAATCAGCGGAACTGGTGCCTGACAGGTATATTGTTGTATACAAGGAAGGCGTGGGTGAAGGAAATGTTGAAGCCTCATCCATGATGGCTTCTGAAATTTCCGAAATCACCGCCATGGGAGCCAGTGTGGATAATGTCTACACGGCTTCATTTAACGGCTTCGCGGCTTATCTGCCGCCGGACGCGTTAAAAACCCTGCGCCAATCGTCCAACATCGATTTCATCGAACAGGAACAGGTATATTCCGTCTCGGACGGGGAGATCACTTCCAACCAATCCAGCCCGGTCTGGGGTTTGGACCGGATCGATCAGACCAACCTTCCTCTGAACAATAATTACAGTTATTACCAGAATGGATCCGGTGTTCATGTTTATGTGATCGATACGGGTATCTATACAGGGCACCCTGAATTTGGAGGCCGGGCGAGTTTTGATTTTGACGCCATTGATGGCGGTTTTACCGACTGCCACGGCCATGGAACACATGTCGCTGGAACCGTGGGAAGTACAACCTACGGGGTGGCCAAGGGGGTTACCCTGCACGCGGTTCGGGTGTTGAACTGTTCGGGAAGTGGTTGGACATCCCAGATCATCGCAGGCATTGAATGGGTGACCAAGAACCATATCAAACCGGCTGTTGCCAACATGAGCCTGGGTGGTGGCGGAAGCTCGGCTGAAGATCTGGCTGTAAATGCCTCGATCGCAGCCGGTGTGACCTATGTGGTTGCGGCTGGCAACGATTCCACAAACGCGTGTTCATACTCTCCAGCCCGTGTTCCCAATGCTGTGACCGTGGGCGCGAGCAATTCTTCAGATGTGGTAGCCAGTTTTTCCAATTATGGCAACTGCCTGGATATTTTTGCCCCCGGCGTGGCCATTACATCCACGACAAATTCCGGTGGTACAGCTTCGTGGCAAGGTACCTCAATGGCCTCACCGCATGTGGCCGGGGCGGCGGCTTTGATCTTGCAATCCAACCCGTCTGCCAGTCCGTCCACGGTAGCTTCGACCCTGATAACCAATTCAACAAAAGGTGTTATCTCGGGAGATCCAGGCGGCTCGCCCAACAGGTTGCTTTTTACCAATCCGATCACCCTCTCTGTTCCCGGGGCCCCTGTTCTTACATCCCCGACGAATGGTTCAGTATTCAGCAATCAACGTCCTACCTTTATTTGGCAGAAAGTTGCCACGGCTGATTCTTATTTCCTGAATATTGCCACCGATTCTGAATTTAATAATATGGTCGATTCATATATGGGTTCAGATCCATACTATATTCCGGGTTCTGATCTGGGCAATGGGCAATATTACTGGCGGGTATTTGCCGCAAACTTTCAATCCACTGGCGACCCAGGACCATACAGTAGCACCTTTTCCTTTACAGTTGATCTGACCGCGCCGGATTCACCTGTTATATTGGAGCCGGATGACGGTGCGACACCGGTCGGTACGCCGACATTCAAATGGCAGGCTGTTATCGGTGCCAATGCCTACCAGTTCGAATTTGATGACAATGTGGATTTCAGCAGCCCCATCTACACCACACCGGACGGATCGATTGCCGGTATGCCTGCGCTGACAACCACGTCATACAAACCGGCTGGAATGCTGGCTGAGACGCTGTATTACTGGCATGTACGGGCGCGGGATGCCTCGGGCAACTGGGGTAATTGGAGCTCCACCCGTACCCTGATCATTCAGGTTTCACTCCCGGCAGCGCCCGCGTTGCTTTCACCCTCCACGGGGGCGTCTGTCAATATCAACCCGACCCTGATCTGGAAAAGCGTCACCGGCGGTGTGGTTTATCAGGTGCAGGTTTCGGATTCGAATACTTTCTCCACATCTCCCCTCGTTGATGAGGTTAAATCAGTCGGTGTATTCTCACATACGATCACCGATACCCTGACCGAAGGAACCTGGTACTGGCGGGTGAGGGCTTTCAATGGAACCCAGGGCGCCGGGAATTGGAGCGCCGTTGGCAACTTCATATATGATGTCAACGGTCCTTCCGCCCCCGTTCTCTCTTCTCCGGCTGACGGAGCCACTCCGGTGGGAATTCCATCCTTCGCCTGGCTGGCAGCCACTTCGGCCAAAGCCTACCAGTTTGAATACGGTACCAGTGCTGACGGCGGAGCGACCATTTCACCCGTGTTCACCTCTCCCGATGGTTCTGTCATTGGGCAACCCGCCATCACAACGCTGACTTACAAACCGGCCAGCATGGTCCTTGGCCCGGTTTATTACTGGCATGTACGGGCACGTGATGCGGCCGGTAACTGGGGGGATTGGAGTACAGCCAGATCCGTAAATATCCAGGCAGCCCTTCCAAAAGCCCCGGTGTTGACTTCACCGGCAACCGGATATCAAACGAATGTGCTTCCAACGGTAACCTGGAACGCGGTCACCGATGCAGTGGGGTATGAAATCCAACTGGCAACCATCGCGACATTCACCGGTTCATCCGTTGCCTATGAATCCACAGCAGATGTCTCTTACACTCTGACGACACCATTGGTTGATGGTCTCTGGTACTGGCGTGTACGTGCTTACAATGTGACCGGCGGAGCCGGTCCGTGGAGCGCGTCCCGAACCTTTAAATATGATACGGAAGACCCTGCCGCACCCGCTTTGAAAATGCCACTGAATGAGGCGATCGTTCGTAGCACCCCGGCATTTTCCTGGCTTGCTGTTTCAGGAGCGAACGCATACCAATTTGAATACGGAACCGCGACCGATGGAACGATCGCCACGTTCTCCGCGCTGTACACGTCTTCAGTATTGACAACTGTAGCCCATACCCCACCGTCCATGTCGGTCGGAGGGTATTACTGGCATGTGAAAGCCCGGGACATTGCCGGCAACTGGGGTGATTGGGGTGAGTTGCGAAAGTTGAATTTCAACGCTCCGATCCTTGCGGCGCCTATTACTATGACCCCTGCAACCAACGCCGTTTACAATCACACCGCCCCCGAATTTAACTGGGTCAACGGCAATGGGGCGAAATCCTACCATTTCCAACTGTCGGATACAACCACCTTCTCGAATGCTGATCCGGACACCGAGCTGTTCACTCTCGGTGTTGGTGTGACGACCCTGACGTTATCGGGTACATCATTGACCAAAGACGGCATCTGGTACTGGCGCGTTGCGTCAGTCAATGACACAGATGAACTGGGGCCGTGGAGCGCTTACCGGAAATTCACTTTGGATACTACGGCTCCTGCAGCTCCCGTTTTGTCTCTCCCGGCGAATAACGCGCCCAATATCCGGGCCATTCCGACTTTCAGTTGGCGGGCTGTTCTGGGCGCAAAGGCTTATCAGATCCGCATAGATGATGATGGTTTTGCAGATCCTGTCTTTATCCAGACACCCGGTGATGGAATCCCGGGAACTCCCATTGCCACGACATCCTATAAACCTGCTTATCTTGAACCCAATACAGAATATTCCTGGCAGGTCAGGGCAATGGACGCGGCCGGCAACTGGGGAGGTTGGTCTGATACCTGGACCATAACCCTGCTTCCGGTCATTCCTTCGGCGCCCGTGCTGGCTTCCCCAGCTTTGAACTATATGACGAATGACCCCACGCCGACCCTGGATTGGAATGCTGTCTATTCAGGCAATACCTACCAGATCCAGATTGACACGGTGGCGACCTTTTTGACGCCGGACGTGGACGAGACCCTGGGATCGGGCATCCTGACCTTTACCCCGGCGTCCGCGCTGGCGGACGGGAAGTGGTACTGGCGGGTGAGGGCGTACAACCTGGCGAACGAGTATGGTCCGTGGAGCGCGGCACGCTACTTCACGATCGACACCACAGGCCCGGATGCCCCGGCGTTGAACGCTCCGGCGGACGCGGCGGCGAACATCCGGGCGATACCGCTCTTCACCTGGAAGGGAGTACTGGGGGCGAACGCCTACCAGTTCCAGATCGACGATGACAACGCGTTTGGCAGCCCGCTGGTGACCACGCCCGGCGATGGCGAACCCGGCGTACCGCTAAAAGTATTGAGCTACAAACCAGCCGGTATGGATGTAATGACGGAATACTTCTGGCGGGTGAAAGCGGGAGACGCAGCGGGGAACTGGGGAGACTGGTCAGCAGCACGCAGCATCACCATCATCCCGGCGAAACCGACAGCACCTGTGTTGAGCTCCCCGGCATTGAACTACATGACGAACGACACCACCCCGACCCTGAACTGGAACGCGGTGACGACGGGAGACACGTATCAAATTCAAATAGACACTATAGCGACATTCACGGCTCCAACCGTGGACGAGACCCTGGGATCGGGCATCCTGACCTTTACCCCGGCGTCCGCGCTG
>CAYRHB010000054.1:0-23341 GCA_964424035.1 uncultured Leptolinea sp. | reverse complement strand
TGCTTCAAGGGCGAATTTTGTAGAAGAGTACACCCCGTTGACCGGGGTTACGACCCTGCCGGCAATGGAACTGATATTGATGATCCTTCCACCCTGCTGTTCGCGCATAACCGGGGCAACGGCCTGCACCATCCGGATAACGCCAAAAACATTCACATCAAACACATCCTGAACGCTTTCCACGGGGATTTCTTCCACCACTCCCCGCGGACCATACCCGGCGTTGTTGATCAATACATCGATCCGTCCCAGCGTCTGTATTGCTTCAGAGACTGCTGCTGCAATGGATTGAGGATCGGTCACATCGAGCGGCAGCTTCAGATCGACCGGCAGATCATTCAGGGTATCCACATTGCGGGCAGTGGCTGCTACATGGTATCCGTTGCGCGCCAGATCCCGGGCAAGGTCACGTCCGATTCCGGTTGAGCAACCTGTAATCATCACTACGTCTGACATGCATCGTCCTCACTATTCAGGCATATGAAAAACTCCCAGGAGGGGCGCACCTGAGAGTTCGAATGAAACAAGAAAAGGAATCAAAGTCCTTTTAAGACATTTCCAAGCGCCAGCAGTGCGAGACCGACAATTGCCATCCAGATCGCGAAACCGCCCAGCGCGGGAATGACATTAAGGGCGCCGATGAGGGCAAGCACACCCAGGATAACAGAGATCCACCAGGTAACTACTTTTGGAGCATTGAGTTTCATTAGAATTCCTCCTTTTCCTCTATATCGAAACATGTTATCTCCCCCGCCCCATGGTCAGTGACGACCTGCTGAAGAGATGAACCATTTAAAATACTATACGTCATTACAGGGTTAAGTCAACTTTAAAAACCTTAAATTAATGAAAATCTAATATTTCGATCCGCGTCACCAGATCCCCGGGAAGAGCCGGTAGCGAGCCTGACCTGTGTACTCTTCATATCCAGCAAGGTTTTTCCGCAGGTATTCATCTTCCATACCGGTGCGGATGACCAGAACCAGGATGGTGGCGGCAGCCGGGATGATGCTCCAGTTAGAATTGAGCAGGAAAGGTGTTGCCAGGTAGGCGATGATCGCGCCTGCATAACCCGGATGCCGTATCCAGCGATATGGACCTTTTTGTATGACGTGCTGATCACGGTCGGTTTGCAGGCGGACCATTCCGGAAAAGAACGGGTTGGCGGTCAATGCCCAGGACGCAAGCACATATCCAGCCAGCAGAACTGTCAGAGCCAGGATTTCTTCCGCCAGGTTGAATACAGGAGGAGAATAACGGGCTTCAATTCCGGCTGCCACCAGGATGCACAGACTGCAAATACCAAGAAGTGGGGCCAGCACTTTGTCAAAAGGAGCCGCGTCGGGGTGGTCTAAAATACGTGCGCGTTCTTTGATCAAGCCGGGGTTTGATCGGGCTGCGATCAACCGGCTGATGACAAAGGAAAGTATGTTGCAGGTGGCGTAAATCCAGGCTTCCACCCAATTCCAGCGCCATGAAATCAACAAAGGCAATAAAGGTACCAGAACCACAAAACCAACTGCCTGCAGGATAGCCCGTGGAAGATTGACCTGTTTATTCATACTGTCACCCCCGAAATAAGACCCTATTCGATCTGATGGTTAATTTCTGTCAGCAACGCCAATACTCTTTCCCGCGAGAGCCCTGCGCTGGTTGCCTGCGGCATGGAAAGGATGCTGTTCAGGGTCCAGCTTTTTACCATGCCCAGCATGGGATTGCCCGATGCGCCGGGAATGTGTTTATCAATCAGGTTACGTGCTTTCGGATTGTCCATAATCTCGCCAATGGTTGAATCTAATGTAAACGTCATATTATCTCCTGTTTCTCTTCTTCTGTTTCGTGGTGGATCAAAAGAGGCTCATCTCCGCGGATCAGTTCCCATCCCTGTTTGAAAAAGATCACCTGGGCCATCAGGAGCCAGAAAAGCAGGAAGGTGATAACCGCAGCGGCGATGCTCAGGGTTCGATCCAGGTTTGCCCTTGCAGTAGAGAGCATTTTACTCAACTCTGCCATGGAATTCTGTGAATCAGATATCAACTCCCTGTATGAGGACAAATTCGTGGAAATTTCGCCGATGCTCTGCTTCATGGTTTCCAGGTTTGCCCTCACCCGGTTGAGGTTGGTATCAGTTTTATCCATACTGGTTGAAAGGTCCTCAATACCTGCTGGAATACTTTCAATGCTGCCGGAAAGATCACCGAGAGAATCGGCCAGGGGTTCACCGGAGGAGGAGGATACCTGCGACGTGGCGGGAATAAACGCTGACAGGATTGGAATATTACCCAACAACGCACGAAAGGAATCCAACGACTGGATGGTTCCTTCCAGCGACCGGGCTGCAACTTCAGCCGTATCCAACGAGGAGGTCGCTGCATCCACGGCAGCCGGAAGTGCGCCGTTCAACAAATCGTTCATATTTTCGATGGCAGGCCGGGCATCATCCACGGAACGAATGGCGGAGTCGATCACTCCGGTCAGCGCGTCAACACTGTCTGACGCATGGTCCACTGTCTGTGAGGCGGCTTCCAATGCCCGGCTGGAGGTTTCAATACTGGCTGACAGGGTCTCAATGGCGGTGCCAATCGAGGATACGGCCGCCGGCCTTACCATCCAGATGCCGGCAATTCCGGCCAGGCTGAAGACCAGACCGATGACACCGGCCAGGATCAATAAAAAACCAAACAGGCGGCGGAAAAAAGTCATAGCGCCTCCTTTTTCTCCAACACATATCCTTATTCATTATACGTATGACGGGGATGGAAGTTGCCCGGCTGCCTTCACAAGGACATCAGAATAACTTCAGGATATCTTCGGGACCAACATCCACCAACCGGTACAGGCGGAAGCATGCATCGAAGTGTTGAAACGCTGGTCCTGGTTTAGCGGACAACCACTGGATTGGAATGATCACACGGTGCGCAGCGGCGCGCCGGGACGGGTCAGCGTGCGGATCAGGTCTGCCTCCTGCGGGTACAGGCGGATCATCTCATCCCGGTCGCCCCCCAGGTAATCACTGTCCGCGTAGCCGGGTGACATGGTGGTGCCTGCCAGCGCGTACTGCCCGCCCGGAAGTAAATGAGAGCTTTGCCAGACACCGCGTGGAACGGTAAATTGCACCCGCTGGCCGTTGAGCACGTCCTGCCCCAGGATAACCCTTTCGGTTTTCCCGTCGGGATAAAGCAGCAACATTTCCACCGGGTCGCCCATGTAAAAGTGGTAGGTCTCATCCAGCGGCAATTTGTGAATGGCCGAGAAACTGTCAGGGTCATCCGTATAAAAGTACAGGATGACTGTTCCCATGGGATGCGGTCCTTCACAGCCAGCCGGGAGCAGGTCATCCGGTAATAGTTCACCGGCTTTGTAGGTCTGCTTGTAAAAACCGCCTTCCACCGGAAGGGGGATGAATTGGAAATGGTCCTTTAATTTTTGAATATAATCTTTGTCTACCATGGTATTGTCCTGTTGTTGGGCGAGTGGATGATTACATTAGAACATCGGGCAGGCCTGTACCCCGCCGTCAACGATCAGGTTCGTTCCGTTGATCCAGCGGGCTGCGTCACTTGCCAGGAAAATGCAGGCGTCGGCAATATCTTCCGGTTCGCCCACGCGGCCGGTCGGCACACGGTTCATAAAACGGTTGTACCCCTCCGGCCAGGCATCAGACAGACCGGGGCGGTTGATCAACCCGGGAGAGACAGAATTCACGCGGATCTTGTGGGGACCCAATTCCTGGGCGGCTGCGCGGGTGAACGCGATCACCCCGGCTTTGGCCGCGGAGTAATGGCTGTGGGCGGCCAACGGATTGGTGGCATCGATGGATCCAATATTGACGATCGAACCGCTTTTCCCCGCTTCGATCATTTTCCAGGCAGCCGCCTGGGTGCACAGGAATACGGATCTCAAATCGATATTGAGGGTCTGGTCCCATTGTTCCGGAGTCATCTCGAGGACGCTGGCGTTCGGGTAGATGCCGGCATTGTTGACCAGGATATCGGGCACTCCGAAGCGCAGGCAAACCATATCGAACAACGAGGAGACCTGTGACGGGTCGGATACATCGGCTGTGGTGAAAAATGATTTTTGTCCTGTGCTTACAATGTACTCACTGATAGCCGGTGAGGGTTTCAGGTCGCAGATTGCCACATCGGCACCGGCCAGGGCAAACCGCCGGGCGATTCCGGCGCCGATGCCCGAACCTGCACCGGTGATCAGCGCGATCCGGCCCTTAAGATCGTTCAAATAATGGGATGGTTCCTCGGCCATACGCAATCCTTTCTACACCGTTAATCTGAATTGCCTGCTATTCGTAAATAAAGCAGTCGGCATCATTCGATCGGGGAAATTGTACCCGACACTGCCAGAAAAAGCAGGGCGTTAATTCACGTCCTGCCGGAGATGTGTCAGCCGGTGGTAAAGGATGATCGGGAATGTTTAGAGTGTGATCGTGATCGTCAATGTGTAGGCGGCATTTCCACGGGTTGGGCCGACCAGTATGGAATACGTTCCATCATTTGAGAGCGTATCTGACCATTTTTGGGTATCCTTGCCCTCTTCCGTGCCGGGGATGGCTTTGCCATCCGGTCCGAGGATGGTGAAAACGGCATTGTCTTCCAGTGAAGTGACAGCCACAACCATGGTTTCACCCGTAGCAGCGCTGAGGGTGTAACGGTCGCGTTCCCCATTGAGTACTGCACCATCCATATTGTATTCCAGGGGTCCGTTGTCGAAACGGATGATCTGGTCTTTGGCGATATTGGGCCCTTCCACCTTCTCTTTTGTCGGGACGGCCTGCGGTGTGGGCGCCGGCGGAATAGTGATGGTCAACTGGTAGGTCAGAGCCTGGTCGGATACGGAGACCAGTTCAATAAAGTAATCCTGGGTGGCGGGCAGCAACCCGGACCACTCCTTGGATGGAGCTGTGAGGGTGAACACCGAACCATCGGCGCTCCAGATGTACAGGTATGAGTCAATGTCCTCTGCTCCTGTTGTCAGCGTGACTGTCATCTGCTGGCCGGCAGCCGCGCGAAGCACGAAACGCGCGCGTTCTTTTGCGGGCAGGTCACCGTGGGTCGTTCCGCCTGTGGAACCCGGCTGGAACTGGATGCGCTTGGCTTCGGGTGTGGCCAGCGGCGGCATTTTGACCGTCAGACGGTAGGCAAGGGCATTTGCGCCGCCATTTTTCAGGTTCAGGTAATAATCCTGCGTGGTCGGGAAACTGCCTTCCCATTCAGTAATCCCTGAGACTTCCGGAATGAGGGTTACACCGTCGGCGCCCCACAGCGACATGACCCCCGGTCCGACGCTTTCGATGGCGGCTTTAATGGTGACCGCGCGTCCGGCTTCGCCTTTGAATACCACCTGCAGCGCGGCGCCGGGATCCAATTTGCCGGGTGTGGCAACCATGGTGGTGGATGAGAAATCCAACCGTTGTGCGTCAGCCCGGCTTTCAGGGTGCTGGGGAGCCGGGGTGGCGGGCGGCAGCGGTGTGGGAATGGTGGTGGTGGGGAACAGTGTGGCGGTAGGGATGGGCGTGCTGGTCTGGCAGGCGGAAAGGATCAGCACTGCCAATACAGTGATGAGAATGTCGGAGGCGTTAGATCTGCGCATGGGATCTCCGGGTTTGGAACAGGTGTCGGATGAACAGGAACTCTACCATTGTACATTTTCCCGGTGTAATTTGCCATTTGTATTAATTTATTCTTGACCTATACTGATTTGTGATTTTTTGTTTCGAAAATCGACCTGACCGACTGGATCAATTTACGAGGAGAGACGATATGAAAGGGATAAAAAGCCCTTCATTATGGGGGCGGATTGGTTTGGTTTTATTGCGTATCTTTGTTTTCTTGCTTGGTTTGATCATCCTGTTACCGCTGGCATTGCTGCCCGGAGCCACAGCTGTACCCGTTCCATTATGGGTGCTGCTCTTCGCGGGGGGATTTTTTGTTTTATCAATACAATTCTGGTTAAGACCGGCCGGTAAGGCGATGGTTGCCATGCTGGCTGGGGCGATGATCGTCACCACGCTGGCGGTGGTTGTTTCGCAGGTGACGGCCAAAACACCGCCCATCCTCGGAGTTGACGGCCAGCCACTGCCGGGCAGCATCGCCTCACTGGAACAGGTGATGCTGAATGGCAGCCAGCAGTGGGTGTCCATCCGTGGAAAGGACGCGACCAAACCGGTGTTGCTCTTTCTCGCCGGGGGACCCGGCGGCAGCGACCTGGCCGCGGCACGCCTCACTTTGGGTGGTCTGGAAGATCATTTTGTGGTGGTTATCTGGGAACAGCCGGGCGCGGGGAAGTCCTTTGATGCCGTGGACCGGTCAAAAATGACAGTCGAACGCTACCTGACCGACGGGCGTGCACTGGTTACGCAATTGAAGGAGCGTTTCGGGCAGGACAAGATCTACCTGGTGGGCGAGTCGTGGGGCAGCGCGTTGGGCATCCTGATGGTGCAGCGCTACCCCGACCTATTCCACGCCTTCGCAGGCACCGGGCAGATGGTGGCTTTCACCGAGAATGACCAGCTCTGTTACGACTTCGCCCTGAACCTGGCGAAGGAACGCGGTGATGAAGAGAAAGTGGCCAAACTGGTGAAACAGGGTCCTCCCCCGTATTACGGCAAAGGCATTGCCATGACACAGGGTACATACCTGCTGGATACGTTCAGTTATATGAATCAGGATCCGGCCATCAACAAACGCCGGCATTCCACCTGGGATGACCTGGCCGCGCCGGAATACGGCATCTATGATAAAGTCTCCTGGCTGCGCGGTATAGTGGACACACTGGGTGTGGTATACCCGCAACTATGGGATATTGATTTTCGCAAGCAGGCTACAAAACTGGATGTGCCGGTTTATTTCCTCATCGGGCGGCACGATGTCAACGCGCCGGTCAAATTGGTGGAGGAATATATACAAGTGCTGGATGCCCCACATAAGGAGATCGTGTGGTTCGAACAATCCGGACACACACCGTGGGTCAATGAATCGGATGAATTCGTGCGCGTGATGGTTGAGAAGGTGCTGGCGGAGACTCAGCCGTCGAAATAGTGATGGGAAACCCTTCGGGTTTCAAAAACCCGAAGGGTTTGGACAGGCGGATGAGTATATATGCATGAAGGTCGGAAAAGTGCTGGGGGAGACTCAGCCGTAGAAGTTGTGATTATAAAAAGCTTTATCCCAGCATCATCCCATTTCCCTCCGCAACACCTCGAAGAACAGACTGCGGGCTTGCTTCTCGCGCCACGGAGTGTGGCCGCAGTGGCGCAGCAGAATAAAGCGGAAGTCTTCCAACCGGGCGGACAGTGGAGCGCGTACGCCCTCTGCCGGATGCGGGTCATGGTCGCCATGGATGGCTGTCACCGGGCACTGGATATTTGCAGCCAGTTCCAGCAGGGCGCCGCTGCGGCGTAGATTTACGGCTGCTTCCCATACCGTGGCATACATCCGTCCGTTCAGGGCAGCCTCTTGTGCTGAATCAACGTCCACCGGCAGCGGGTCGAAGCTGTCGGCTTTGGATGCCAGTTCTCCCAGGCGGGCCAATGCTGTGTCCGCGTCAGCTCGGGCGGGGTCCGTCAGCGCGGTGTTCAACGCCTGCCACTCGTTCTGTTCGCGCGGGGATAGGCGACGCAGACGGGTTGTGGTGATCTGCCCGGCGTAGCGTTCCTCAAACGGTGGACTGGAGACCAGCACCAGGCGCCGTGGCAGATTCGGGTAGCGTGCGGCGGTGATCCATGCCAGCCAGGCGCCCCATGAATAACCGATCAACGTGACCGGCAGGATAGCATGTTCTTCCAGTTGACCGCGCAACTCCTCCACCTGCCCGTCCAGCGTTTCCGCGGTCTGCAGCGGTTCGAGGATTCCTGCCCGCCGGGAAAGTTCGCGGGCAACCGGCGCCATTTCACCGGCTGCGCCCGGTCCGCCGTGGATAACCGCGACGGTGTAAGGGCTATTCCCGTACGCGCGTACGTCTGGCACGGGGCTTTGATGGGGTATCGGGTTTGGATTCCACGGGTTCAACCGGGGTTAGGGCTGCGCGTTTGCCCGCCAGCCGGTCCACGCCTTCGCGGTAGGCCAGGGCGATCAGGGGACAGCCGGTCAACAGAATGTAAAAACTGAGGACTGCCGGCAGGATGAACATCAGACACATCAGCACAATGGTCATGTAAAAAATGTAAGACAGGAAGTACACGAATCCCATTAACCCCATCACCAGGATAATAGCCAGGAAGAAACCACCGATGTTGGCTCTAAAGACTTTCCACCAGCCGTTGAAATCGAACGCGGCGGCGAAGGAATCACAGGCCACAGCGTGAGCGGTTGCCGGCGGCAGGAACACGGCTGCTGCCAGGGTGAACAACATGCTAAGCGCCATGGAAAGGAATAATGCTCCCATGGCAATGAACATGGGAAGGACGGAGGCTGGATCATTGCCGGATTCTTCTGCTGCGATCATTGCGACGAACATGCCAAAATAAGCGATCACGCCGATCAGAGCGGCCAGAAGGGCAGGCAGCATGTACACAAACGAAACAGCAAACAGGCGAAACCCATCTTTTATGTATTTTCCCCAATCGTCCCACTCCGGCAGGTACAGATCACCGCGATCCACGATCAGGCGGTGCAATATCTGGTATGCGTACCCGGTGATAAACAGGAAGGGGATCACCGGCACGAAAACTCCGGCCAGCGTGAGCAGCATGCCAACAACCAGCTTGCTCTTCCATTTCGGGTCTTTGAATGGGAAGGTTAAAACCTCTTGCATACCGTAGGTGGTCAATTCGGCCATGTCGGTCTCTCCGTATGGTTTGATTGGTTCCGGGTGTCAGATATCAAAAGGATTCCCCCGGCTGTTTCCATTATAGTACAGGGTTTTATGTGTGGTCTACACCGGCAATCTCACAGACCATGTGGATAGTGGCAATACGTCTACCCTGGTGGTCGGTGCGTTCTTCGATATGCGTCGGTTTGAAACCGAGCTGCTGGTATAGAAACAGGCCGGAGATGTTATGGCTCATGCAAAACAGTTCCATGGCCTTCACCCGGTATTTTTCCACGGCAATGCTGGTCATGGTTTTAACCAGGTACGTACCGATCCCCCTGCCGCGCAAGAGCGGGTCAACGATCACATTGCCGATCCAGCAGGTCTCGCCGGGCTGGCATTTGTACAGGTTGGCAAAACCGGCTGTTTGCCCGTCATACAGGAAGACGGTCGAATCACAGCGCGCATCGATGGAGGCTTTCAACTGGTTTGCCGTCAGCGGGAAATCCGCCTTCGGGAAAATGAGGAACAACTCCTGTTCATCCCGCGGAAAACCGCAGATCAACGGCAGGTCTGAATCCCGCACGGGGCGATGTGACAGGCGGTGGATATCATCAGGCGTCATTGGGGTCTCCCTATCCGCCAATCATACCCGTTTTCTATGATCAACGGTTCAGGTGATGATAGATGCCCTTCATCTGGCGGTAGATCTGTTTGAAGATCCTGAAATTGTCATCATACAGAGCCCGGTTCCCCGCGCCGGGAAGGTAGCGGTTGCGGAATTCGATCAGCCCCGGAATATCAGAGAATTGGATTTCGCCCAATCCGGCTGCACCGATCCAGGCAGCGCCGCGCGCGTTGGCGTACACCGGGTCGGTCACCTGCCGGATCTCCACGTTCATCACATCGGCAAAGATCTGGCACCAGATATCCGATTGCGCCCCGCCGCCGACGATATTGATGGCTGGAACCTTCTGCTTCATAAATTTCTCGACCGGGTCCAGCAGCCAGCGGGTATTGAATGCCACGCCTTCCAGGAACGCCCGGATAATATCTTCGCGCGTGTTGTTCAGCGATAGATTGTATAGACCAGCGCGCACGGCTTTGTCATCGATCGGCGCGCGTTCTCCCCATATCCAGGGAGTATAGATCACTCCATTGCTGCCGGCTGGAACGCGGTCAGCGATGATATCCAGCACTTTAAAGATATCCGGCACGTTTTCTTCCTGCAATAATTCATCCTTGTGATACAGGATATTGTCCCGCAGGAAGGTCAGGTTACCCCCGGCGGTGGCCTGCAGGGCGGTCAGCAGGAAACGTCCCGGCAGGGCGCAGGGTACGGAAGCCATGGAGGTGGCAATATCCGTTTTTTTGTAGGGTACATGGGCGGCCATCCAGGAGGATGTACCGATATACATATGCACGGCGTAATCGCTGATCGTCCCCGCGCCAATGGCGGCAGCGGTGTTATCGATGGCACCGGCCACTACTTTTGTCTCTTTCGGCAGCCCCAGGGCGGATGCCACTTCCGGCAGCAGGTTGCCCAGAACGGCGGTACAGGGCACGATCTCGGGGAATTTTTCCACTGCAATGCCGCTGTCATGCACCAGATCGCTGTCGTAGTGGATGTTGTCCGGATCGCGGTTATCGGTCACCCACGAGGTGAGGATTGAATCGAAGGTGGCGCAAAAACGCCCGGTGAGCCGCAGGTTCAGATAATCCAGCACGTTCAGGAATTTGTACGTGCGCGCGTAAATATCCGGGAATCGGTCGCGGATATACAGCATGTGCGCGGCTGGATCCTTGCCGGTGAGTGAGGGCAATCCGCCCGTTCGGTTCACCCACCGTAATGTCTTGAACAGGCTGACCTGGTTCAGGTTGATCAGGCCATGGAACTGCCGGTGCAGGTTGGACGCGCCGCGCATATCCATCCACAGGATGCAGTTCATCAGCGCACGTCCATCGCGGTCAACCGGGATCGTCCCTTCGCCCTGTGTGGAGGCACAAACTGCGCACACCTGTGGCACAATATCGGGAAAGCGGGTTAGCAAACGGCGTGAGGCCTGCAGAAATGCGTCCCACCATTCATCGGGAGATTGCTCGGCACCACCGTCAGGGGTAAGGTACAGGCGGGTCGGCTCGCATTCCCAGCCAAGCACCTGCCCATCCACCCGGATCAGGGCGACCTTCATGCTGGATGTACCGTGGTCAATGGCCAGAATGGCGGGGGTGGAAGTCATGCGCTTTTCCTGTTCAGTTCTCTTCCAGTGTGGTTTCAGTGTCTTTTAATTGCAGGATCAGGATCAAGCCGATCACAATCAGGCCGAGCGAGAGCAAAAGAGCCGGGGTGAATGAGCCGTCAGCCGATTTAACGGCTTCCATGATGTAGACAAAAACGACCGAAGCCTGTCCGAAGAGTTGGATAAGGCCGTTGGATGTGCCTTCGGGAGTGGGCCGGGTGATTTCGGCAGCGTATTGCAGCCCTACCGGCATGGCACTGGTGAGGAAGAAGCCCAACCCGAAAGCCGAGATAAATAATAACCAGAGTTGTGTACCGAAGGTCAATCCGACAAGGAAGGGGATCGCGGCGGTGAACCCGAGCAGGATGTACTTCTTTCGTTTGTGCTGACGGTCGGAAAAGGGCGGAATAACCACAGCACCGATCACGCCGCCGACCAGCATCAATGCCCCCAGTGTGCCCGCATCGGTGGGGGTGAAACCCCGTGGACGGATGATATTTTCAACCCAGGTCGTAATGCCGTTGAAGATTCCCATTCCGATGAAGGATACGGCCAGGTACAACCAGAAATAGCGGTTCTTTAAAGCGTTACGCAGACCGTCGAGCATCAGGGCGCGTACTTCCTGCCCCGGAGGACAGGGTGGTGTGGGTGGATTTTCACGCGCCAGCAGCACAAACAGCACAGCCGACAGGGCGGCAACCCCGCCGAAGATCAATTGTACGTTCGGGATACTGATGCTTTCAATAAGAATAGGTGGAAGCACCATACCCAGTGCCGTGCCGACCAGATTGGACAGGGTGACCAGACCAACGGCAGTAGCCCGCTCTTCAATGGAGAACCAGTTGGCCGGTACCTTTGTCCAGGCGTTCAAAAGGAACGGTTGGGCGATGGCGATCCCGATGGTCGAGATCAACACGAGCTGGTAGCTACTTCCGGCAAAACCACGCACCAGGCCAAACACACCCATCAGAACCGCTCCGATGCTCACCGCCACCCGGAAGCCGTAGGTATCGATCACCCAGGAGACGGGAATGGACAATGGAATGAAGGCGATCATGAATGACATGGCCAGCAAACCAATCTGCAGATCGGTCACACCATAGAAGGCTGCGGCCGGACCGGTGATGGGTGCGTAACTGATCCACAGGGTTTGGATAGCCAGGTTGATGAACATGAATGTGGCCAATACAACTTTGCGGTACGGGTAAAGCCTGAACTGTTCGCTCATGGTATGCTCCATGTGGGGTTAGGGTGTTCTTCCGGATGTCAGTTAAAGCAAAATCTGTTTATACACATTCGCTCAATACGCTTTCGAAGCGGCGCAGGGAGTCGTCGATAATTTCGTCCGTGTCGGCCATGGATGTGTACATGCGCGAACCGGCCAGTGTGATCAATCCGTTGGCCATATAGGCGGCGCCCATCTCTTCGATCATGTGCTTGCGGGGTTTCAGTTCTTTGGCGAGGCGGATCGGGTTCCGCAAATCCAGCAGCATCACGCCGGAGGTTTCGAGATGTACGATCGAACCCTGGTTGTAGGCCACGAAAGGCAGCCCGTATTTTTCAATTATGGCATTAAGCCCCGCGGTGAGCCGGTCTCCGGCTTTTCCTGCAATGACAGGGGCGTTGGTACGTTCCATTTCCTTGATGGCGTAATATCCGGCCACGCAGGAGAGCGGATTGGCTGAAAGCGTCCCGCCGATGTAGGCTTTCTTGCCGATACCACCGATTCCGGCGGCAAAGGTCATGATCACATCGCGCCGGCCTCCCACGCCGCCTGCCATCGGGTATCCGCCGGTCACACATTTACCGAATACAGTCAGGTCGGGTTTGACGTCGAAGTATCCCTGCGCCCCACCCAGGCCAAGACGGAAACCGGTAACCACTTCGTCGAAGATGAGCAATGCTCCGAATTCGTCACATAGTTCGCGGACTTTGCGGTTGAAATCATAGGGCACCGGGCGGGTACCGCTTTCCGGTCCAACCGGTTCGACGATCACTGCGGCTGTACCCCCCAGAAGCTGATTGATGATCAACTGCCGTTTGAGGGCGGCCAGACTGTTCGGAAAGAACTCTTCGGTGGAGGAGGTGGCGCCACGCGGAATACCTGCAGATTCAAGGCGGCCTGTCCCCGGGACATGCAGGGCAAAGAGCATCGAATCGCTCCAACCGTGATACGCGCCGCCCACTTTAATGACAAATTTCTTCTTTGTGAAAACACGTGCCGCCCGGACGGCGGCCATCACGCCTTCGGTGCCTGAGCCCAGCATGCGGAACATCTCTATGGCAGGCATGTGTTCATGGATCAGCCTGGCAAGCTTCAGTTCGTATTCATGGAACAAACCAGTCACCGGGCCGCAGGATTGCAGCATATCCTGCACCTTTTCACGCACGGGGGCGTAATTGCTGCCCAGTATGGTCGGGCCGCCGGCTTGCAGAAAGTCGATATACCGGTTTTGATCCACATCCCACATGTAAGCCCCATCAGCTTTTTCTATCGCAATGGGGAACGGGTAATTGAAAGCCAGGTTGTGTTGAACACCACCGGGGATATATTGTTTGGCTTCGTCGGTTAATTCCTTTGACCGTTGGCATTTATTCTCGAAATAATTCAGGTATTCCTGCATTTTCTCCCGGCGAACAGTACGAAGCGGCTGGGAGATCAGGCGGTTCAGCTTTTCGTAAACAGCATCCACATCGGGGTACTGGCTGATGGCGTATTGTTGGTCGGTCATCGTGTTCTCCTGTATTGAATTTATTCTTCCAATAATTGTTGTGACAACTCTGCGATCTTTTTCTGATCACCGCGCAGTTTGGAAAAAGCTACTTCACGGACCAGCAACGGGATCTTGCTCACCTTGCGTTCGGAACACAGCGCCAGCAGATAGGCTTCGGCGCATTTCTCCAGGATTTCCACGTTGTTCAGGGCACGCTCCATAGAGTCGCCAAAGACCAGTGCCCCGTGGTTTTGCATCATATAAGCGTTGTGATGGTTTCTGACATGTCTGGCTACCTGGTTCTTCAACATTCCGGTACCGGAAGGAGCATACGGGATGATTTCAACCCGGCGGCCAAGGAAACGTACCTGCTCGTCAAACAATTCGGGGATGGGAGCTTTGATCAGGGTCAATGCGCTGGTATACACCTGATGGGTATGGATGATGGCATTCACATCACCCCGTGCCTGGTAGATGGCTCCGTGCATGGCGGCTTCAACAGAGGGTTTCAATACTCCTTCCAGCCGGTTCAAATCAAAATCCAGGACGCAAACATCCCCGGGGGTCATTTTTTCATAGTCATAATCTGACGGGGTAACGGCAAAACATCCTGAACCAGGGATACGCATGGAAACATTACCGCCGGTAGCAATCAGCAGCCCTTTTTCGAGCAGGATTTTACAGGTGGAGACGATCTCTTTCTTGATGGGAAGGTAATCAGGCATTCAAACCTCACAGGTGCTTCAAGAAATGGATTGGTTTATGTAAAGAGGTGATTGTCGTTATTTTTCCGTTGGACAGGAATAAACTTGACACTGTAAAGATTGTAGACGATTAACTTGACAATGTCAAGATTAGCCGCTACGATATCCCTATGCCCCCGCAAAAATACCATCATGGCGATCTAAAGAACGCGCTGATCAAAGCTGGGATCGAAATCCTGGCGGAAGAAGGCGTGCCCGGACTAAGTCTGCGGAAAGTTGCCCTGCGAGCCGGTGTAAGCCATTCGGCGCCGTACGCGCACTTCGCCGACAAACAGGCGTTAATTGCAGCCATATCCACAGAGGGATATCGCAAGTTGTATGGAGATTTGGAAACCGTTCGCCGGGAATTCAGCGATGACCCATTGCGGCAGCTGGTGGAAGCAGCCTGGGTCTATACCCGGTTTGCACTGGACGATCCGGCCCATTTTAAGATCACTTTTTCGGGAGCCGTGGAAAAAGAGAAGGATTACCCCGATTTTGTTGAGGTATCCAAACATAGTTTTCAAGTTGTGGCTGATATTGTACGGGATTGCCAATCTGCCGGTATTTTATGTCCCGGACCGACCGATGCTGTAGCAGTCAGTGTCTGGAGCATGGTACATGGTTTTGTCTCACTGTTGCTGGAAAGCCAGATCTCACACACAGTCACAGAACAGATGACACCCCGCGAGATGCTGGTTTTTGCATTGAGCCGCATCACCGAACGGGAAATCCCTGGTGATTATTAACTCAAAAATCCGGTTGACCGTCAGCTTTTTATCTGGTCGCGCCCTGAGGTTTTTGCCAGGTACAAATTCTGGTCGGCTTTTTCGATCAGGTTGGTAGTTGTATTCCCTGAATGGAATTGGGCGATCCCGGCGCTGATGGTCACCGGGATGTTTTCATTTGAAGCCAGTTCCCGGATCTTTTCCAACAAACGGTTCCCGATGACCACGGCCATATTCTTGGACGTGTCAGGAAGGATGATCAGGAATTCGTCACCTCCATAACGCCCGATCATATCGATCGACCGGCAGTTGCTCTTGATGATCCGGGAAATTTCCTGCAACACTTTATCCCCTTCCAGGTGGCCAAAGGTGTCATTGATCTTTTTAAAATGGTCAATATCCAGGATGATGATGGACAGGGGTGACCCGTAGCGTGAAGCCCTTTCGATCTCTTCTGTCAGGCGGTTCACAACATAGATATGGTTATAGAGGCAGGTCATCGAATCACGGACGGCGAGTTCTTCGACCTTTTCAAGCTGCCGGTAATACAGGTGGACAAAAGCCATCAGGATCAGGTAATTACCGATGGAGGCGAATACCACTCCCACGATCACATCAATCATGTGAGTAAATGGGTCGGTATACCGGTAGATCAACTCCGGGAATTGGAATTCCAGAATGATCAATCCGGTTACAACCAGGATGAAAATGGTTATGGACGAATGGCGTAGTATGGTGCTGGCCCGGGTCTTTTTTCGTGCTATGGTTAATATAGTGAGAAATGAGATGAAAAGAAGGATGAAGTAGGGCGTGGCACTGTAGATTCCGCCGTTGAAGATCCAGAGAATGGGTGTGTAAATGAAGATGAGAATAAATAAGACGACACCCCGCCAGACCCTAAAATCCTTGCGGGTACGGGAAAAATAATAGGCTATCCCCAATCCGGCCGTGAATATAAAATTGCTGGCAACCAGTACCGGGCTCAATCCGACAAGAAGGCACTCAATACCCGAGAGAAAGCTGAATAGCCCGCCGATCGTGCAGGCCACATTAAATATCCGGTTGATCTCTGTCAGGCTTTCATCTCCTGCCAACCAGTTGATCAGTTTTAAGTACATGTGATCTTCCTTCCCCGGGAGGGGGGATTCCATTTCAGGGAGTATCGAAAAAAACAAGATTGCCAGCACTTCCAATTGCCGTATCTAATCGGGTTTTCATGTAAGACATAATTTGATACCCGACCTCACAATACAAGATGAGACTAAACCCATCCCCATCTATTATCCCTTCCAGTCCATTGTAGTGTTATTGCATATAAATACCATAAGTATTTTGTGAAGGTTATATTAAGGTTAGTTATTCTACAATAACATAGCCTGAGGGAAAATCATGTTCCCTGATCAGGGGCTGTCCAACCCGTCGTGTAGAGTGGAAACCCTTATTCGATGGTCTGGCCCATTTCCTCAAGCGTGATCCGCGCACTTTCATTACCAAGGCCTGCGGCTTTCCTTAACCATATCAGGGCTGTCGTCTTATCCTTCCTGCCGCCCTGACCGCGAAGCAACATTTCACCCACTCTTGCCATCGCACCGGTATGTCCTGCCCTGGCTGCCTTGAACATCCACCGTAGTGCCTCCGCGTAGTCCTGTTCCACACCGAGCCCGTCGTAGTACAGATCGCCGATGTTATGCAATCCGTCTTTGTTTCCCTGGCTGGCAGCCTGTTGGAACCAGACATATGCCTGGTGGTAATCCTGTTCAACACCTTCCCCCCGGTAGTACATACAACCCAGGGTGTTTTGTGCTTTGGGGTGAGCGTGGTTAATGGCTTCCCATAACCAGTAATTGGCATTTTCCCAATCCGGCGGATAGATATCATCCCGGTAGCACCAGTGGAGATAATACATGGCCTCCACCACCCCGTTTTCGGCGGCTTTCTCATACCAGTAAATGGCTCTGGAGATGTCTTTTTCCACTCCATTCCCCATCCGGTAGCAATAACCCAGGAATTCCATGGCTTTATGGTTGCCCCTCTCAGCTGCCGCCATGTAGAACAGAAACGCTTTTTTTGCATCTACGGGAAGGCCTTCCCCTCTGCGGTACATGCTCCCCAGATGGACAAGAGCAACGGGTTGTTCATAGATGGCTGCCCGTTCCAGGTATTTCAATGCTTTTTTTGTATTGCGCCTGACCCCCAGCCCTTTGCGGTACCGAATACCGGTATCGGCCATGGCTTCGATATGGCCGTTGTCGGCTGCAGTACGAAACCAGTGAAACGCCATTTTCTGGTCCGGTTTTACTCCCAACCCCATATCAAAACAGATTCCCAACTTGTATTGGGCAAGCACCTGCCCCAGGGCTGAGGCGCGGGTGAACAGTTCGAAAGCGCGGGAAAAATCCGGTGGTATTTCTTCACCGGTAAAGAAGATGGTCCCCAGGTTATGAAGGGCATTTGGTTGATCCTGCGCGGCAGCCTGCTCAAACCAGTAGATGGCTGCTTTGATGTCCTTTGGGCGCCCGTCGCCGTAAAGGTATACATTCCCCATATTAAATTGCGCGTCAGACACACCGGAGCGGGCGGCTTTCTCGTACCAACCAACCGCTTGATCCATATCCGGCTCCGTGCCTTCGCCCAGATGGTACCGCATACCCAGGTTGTTGGCAGCTGTCATGTTCCCGCGTATGGCCGCCTGTTCGACCAGGTGGAAAGCTTTTTCAGGATCCGGCGGCATGCCCTTCCCGCGCAGCATCATCAATGACAGGTTGACCATTGATGCTGTATCGCCGTGTTCAATGGCTTTACGATACCAGTCAACGGCGGTGGAATAATTCTGCGTAACTCCAAGACCGTACTCGTAACTCAATCCAAGATAATACCCGGCTTCCGGTGATCCGCCTTCTGCCGCTTGAAGGAAAAGACTGACTGCCTGACCGAAATCCTTGCGGTCCACACATTCAAGCCCTTTCTGATAGTACATCTGAATATCTTCCATACAGACCTGTCCCCAGGTGTTCGACAGCTTCATGAACCCCGACAAACCGGCAATTCTGGTTTCTCTTCCTGAATGCCATTTATTGTACCTGACAGATTGGATCCATGGAGGATTCCTGTGCGGTATTGGAATTTGCAATCACGATTAATTGGACAGGTATTGACAATTTATTAAAAATAATTATAATGATTATCAATAAAGAATAATTCTAATAATATGACAACTACTGACACCCTTACCCAATCTCTCAAAATGGCTGGCATGCGGATCACACCTCAGCGGATTGCCATCTGTAAATTGCTCAGCGAAACAGAAGCACATCCCACTGCCACGATGATCTTTGATGAAATTCGAGAGCAGTACCCATCCCTTTCCCTGGCAACGGTATACAACACCCTCGATACCCTGGTAGGACTGGGAGTAATAACCACGCTGGGGCCGGCTGGTGACGGCCGGGTGCACTTTGACGCGGATACTTCACCACATATCAATCTGGCCTGCATCATCTGCCACAAGATCATTGATATGCCGTCAGATGTTGTCGCGCAGTTGCAGGATGAAGTGAGCCGCACATCAGGTTATGTTTTACGGGGAGCCCGCATTCTGTATTACGGGTTGTGCCCTGAATGTCAAACCAACAATAACAAACCGTATATAACCAAACAGGAGGAATAAAATGGAAACAACAGAATCCCAAATCATTCCCATGCCCCGCATCGGAGATAAAGCACCGGAATTCAAGGCGGTCACCACCCAGGGGGAGATCAATTTCCCCGCTGATTACAAAGGCAGCTGGGTCATTCTTTTCAGCCATCCCGCCGATTTTACACCTGTGTGCACATCTGAATTTATGACCTTTGCCTCACTGGAAGAGAAATTTGCCAAAGCAAACTGCAAACTGGTCGGTCTGTCAGTTGACGGCCTGTACAGCCATATTGCCTGGCTGCGCACAATCAAGGAAAAGATCGAATACAAAGGCATGAAGGATGTTGAGGTCAAATTCCCGTTGATCGAAGACATTACCATGGAAGTCGCAAAAAAATATGGCATGATCCAGCCCGGTGAAAGCAACACCAAGGCAGTACGGGCGGTATTTTTCATCGATCCCAAGGGGATCATCCGTGCCATCATCTATTACCCGCTCAGCCTCGGCCGCAACTTTGACGAGCTGTACCGTGCGCTGGTGGCCATGCAGGCGGCGGATGCCTTCTCCATTGCCACTCCGGCTGATTGGCAGCCCGGCGATGATGTGATCGTCCCCACTGCCGGTTCCTGCGGTGTAGCCAAAGAACGTATGGATAATAAGAAGGATATGACATGCTATGATTGGTTCTTCTGCACGAAACCAATTGCCAAAGAGAAAGTTCTGGATGCGGTGTTGAAGAAATAAGCCTGTGTCTGGCAAAACGGGAGAGTTCATTTATGCAACTCTCCCGTTTTTTTATGATAGATTGCACTATTGGTCGATAAGTCGGGGAAATATAATACAAATTAGGAAATGCTCCATAATTAAAAAGTATCAAGTTTTAACCGGAAATTCCGGATATATTTGTGGGTAAAGAGGACAAAAATGAAAAACCGGTCATTGCTCATGATCCCCGGACCAATCGAATTTGATCCGGCTGTTTTGGCTGCCCTGGGTGCTCCAACCACCGGCCACCTGGCGCCGAATTTTATTGAGGCATTTGGTCAGGCACTGGAGCGGACCCGTACCCTTTTCCAATGCGCGCAGGGTCAACCATTTGTCCTGGCCGGGACGGGCACCCTGGGGATGGATACTGCCTGTGCCAATCTGGTGGAACCCGGGGATAACGCACTGGTGATCAATACCGGTTATTTTGGCGACCGCATCGGCACAATCCTGGAACGTTATGGAGCAAAGGTTACACATGTAAGAACCTCCCCCGGCGGACATCCCACATTGAATGATGTGGAAACGGCATTAAAATCCGGGACATTCAAACTGATGACCATTACCCATGTGGACACCTCCACCGGTGTACTGGCGGATGTTAAAGGTTTATCCGCTCTGGGGCAACGCTACGGTGCGCTGGTCATTGTTGATGGAGTCTGCTCAGTGGCAGGCGAAGAATTGAATATGGATGCCTGGGGGGTTGACCTGGCTTTCACGGCTTCACAAAAAGCGGTGGGGGTGCCGCCCGGGCTGGCTTTGCTGGTTGCTTCGCCCCGTGCCATATCCGCTTTTAAATCCCGGAAAACACCGGTGGCAAGTTATTATGCCGATTGGACCAACTGGCTGCCGGTAATGGAAGCTTATGAAGCCCGCAAGACCGCCTATTTTGGAACTCCGGCTGTGAATTTAATTTTTGCGTTAAATGTCAGCCTGGGTCAGATCCTACAGGAAGGTTTGGAAGCTCGCTTTACCCGCCATGTTCAGGTAAGCAGGGCGATCAAGGCAGGAATTACGGCCCTTGACCTGAGGCAGGTTCCGCTGAGCGATAACATTGCTGCTCATACCATGACGGCGCCGCGCTTCCCGGCAGGAGTTACCGGAAGCGACCTCATCCCGGCCATTGGCAGGGCAGGGGTTACCCTGGCTGGTGGTCTGCATGCTGATATCAAGAACGAGTATTTCCGTATTGGACACATGGGTGCGGTCACACAGGGTGATGTTCTCGCCACCCTGGGCGCTATAGAGACAGGTCTGGCGGCCTGTGGTCATACGTTTGAACCCGGTACCGGCACCGCGGCAGCGGTCAGGATTTTCGCAGCCGGATAAGCGCGGGCATTCAGTCTGTTTTGCCTGCTTTAAATTTCAGCGTTGGAGCTTGATTTCCAGAGGCATTTCACGTGAAAGAACGCCTCACGAGATGGCAAAAAGGAATGACCAGGCGGGAATTCCTTCAACTTTCTGGACTGGTAGGGGCCGGATTGTTGTTTAATTCCGACCCGTTCTTTCGCCGGACAGTGCCTTCACGGCAGATGACCGGGTTCCCCGGGGATGAATGGCGGAGTTCAAGCCCTGATGAGCAGGGGATCGATTCAAGGGGCATTCTTGCCATGCTGGAGCATGTCATCAACGAGACGCCCCATGTTCACAGCTTCCTATTGATCCGCAATGGAACGCTAGTGACCGAAGCACATTTCGCGCCCTTCAACCGGACCCTGCCACACATTCTTTTTTCCGGTACCAAGAGTATCACCTCGACATTAATGGGGATCGCCATTGCAGAGGGGTATATTCAAGGGGTTGACCGGAAGGTACTGGATTTCTTTCCTGAGATGTATGACAGGAACCCGGTTGCCAACCTGGAGAAACTGACCATCGAACACCTGTTGACCATGAGTACGGGGCATGTATTCCCGGTTTCACCCAATCCATACAAGCCCGCGCCGGTGGATTGGGTGGAGATTTTTCTGGCCAATCCGGCAAATACCATGTTGTATGACCCCGGTACGGTATTCATGTACTCCTCCGGAGCTTCGCATACGATTGCGGCGATTCTGCAGAAGGTGATCGGCAGGAAACTGGTTGATTATGCCGCTGAAAAGCTTTTCAACCCGCTGGGGATATCTCCGTATGACTGGGGAGAGGATCAAAACGGGATCAATTTTGGAAATTCATGGCTGCGTTTGAAGGCCGAAGATATGGCCCGATTTGGTTACCTTTACCTGAAGCGGGGGAACTGGAACGGGAAACAGGTGGTCCCGGTGGACTGGGTGGAGCGTTCGACCCGGAAATGTATCGAAACCAGGGGAATCCAGATCAACGCAGCCGAGCAGGATGGCTACGGATATTTCTTCTGGATGAACGGCTTTGGCGGATACTCTGTGCACGGATATGGCGGCCAGTATGTGTTTGTGATCCCGGAAATGGATCTGGTGGCTGTATTCACCGGCGGATACGATGATGATGTCTTTGATGTTCCGTATAAATTGATGCGCGATTATATCGTTCCCTCTGTAAAACTGGACGCGCCCCTGGCAAAAGGTACAACGGATTCATCACGCCGGTTGCGTGAAATCATTGTGGCGATAAACAATCCGGTGAGGAAACCGGTACCGGTTCTTCCGGAAATAGCCACGCAATTGTCCGGTAACACGTATCTTCTGGAAGACGGTGTTACGACCCTGACCTTTTCCTTCCAGGCCGGGGAAGATACATTCAATGTCAAGATCACCCGTCCGCAGGACGACCATGGAACCTTGGTGACCGATGATTGCACCGGGGGACTGGATGATCTGTACCGGTTATCCCGTGTGGCAGATCCGGTGCTGGGTTTCTCAGTGGTCGGTTTGAAAGGCCGCTGGTTGGATGCTTCAACCTTTGAACTGGAACAGGTTCCCACCGACTATGTCACCCGCATGCTGCAGACCGGCCGGTTTGAGGGTGACCATATTCGCCTGAATTTGAAAACCCTGTTTACCGGAAAGGTCGCTTCGGAAATAGAAATGACCGCCTCCCTTATAAACTAGGGGCGGTCGATCTATTTCTTGGGGGTACCTGTTTTAGAAGGATTGCTCGGTGGGACGTACCATGACTTCATTGATGGCAGACCGCCAGGGACGCGTGACAATGAAGGAGATGATGTCGGCGATATCTTCGGATTCAAGGGGGGTGATCCCGGCAAAGGGTTTCATGGTTTGTTCACGTATTTCAGACTTCATGTGGTCTGTCAATTCCGTGGCTACAACACCCGGTTCCACAACCGAAATCCGGACGTGCTTGCTGGTCACTTCCTGGCGCAACGATTCGGTGATGGCCACAACGCCAAATTTGGTGGCATTGTAAACGCCTGCGCCAACACGGGCACGCCGGCCGGCAACGGAACTGATATTGATCAGGTCAGATACCCTGCGGGGAGAATCCGCGGCAGCCTGGAGCAGATGTGGAAGCGCGGCATGCGAAACATACAATAACCCCTTCAGGTTGATGTCGATCATGCGTTCCCATTCATCCGTATCCGCCCCCTGGATATTTCCGAGCAGCATCACGCCGGCATTGTTTATGAGAGTGTCCAGGCGCCCCAGGGTTTTTAAAGTTTGCCCGGGGGGGGGGGTCCCCCCGTGGGATAACCCGGGGGGGGGAAATGGCCCCCACCTTTTACGCTCGCCTATTGGTGACGCGCAGAGCAGGCGCCATGTGTGGCACGATCTTTGGAACAATCCCCGTTGGCGATCCGGCCTGGAACGGTAT
>CAYRHB010000053.1:19941-23998 GCA_964424035.1 uncultured Leptolinea sp. | reverse complement strand
TGAAATCGAAAAAGTGGTCAAGACAAAGAAGCTGATACTGGACGGGGAGACGGTACTGGCGCCGCAGATCCGTCAGACGGTGTGCTATGGGGACGATAAATGCGTTCGGGCGGAGATCACCGACGATTCCGATCTGGCGTTCGATCACGCGCACTGCATCATTGACGCATATGAAAGGCTGAAGGAACGTCTTTTATGCAGCGATTTTGCCTACGGGATACTGGGCAATGATAACGATCCAATTTTGAGTCCCCCATTCCACCCCGGAAAATATGAAGCCCATTTTTGGGTGGGCGACGTTATGATCCTCAATTATCCTTTTTATTACTCTGCTGAGAATTACCAATGATATGTAACATTTTCAACAAAGGTCGATTTCCCCTCACAATTCCTGTAGTAGTGTTAATTCTATATGGCTGTACCTCATCTCCAACAATGTTGACCGGGGAAACGTTGGAGCCAATAAATCTACCCGAAGCAACCTTTACGCCGTTACCCACATATACCCCATTGCCTACATATACTCCTTTTCCTATGCATGGTGAAGATATCAGGGAGACCGTTTTGGAGAAGGATATTGATCCTTCTGATATGAACACCGTAGTTTATCCAGGGGAGCGAGAATTTCCCTTAATAAACATATTCCCTGATTTACGAAACCTCCAAAAAGAATTCTGGAAAGGTTTCAAGGTTACATATGAAGCGGGACGATCCCAGGATAGTTATATAATCCGTGCTTTTTATCAGGAAAACTTCTCTCTGAACGATAGAATTACACTTACCGAGTCCGTCACTATTGCCAATCCGGGTGTAATTTCTGAAGAATTATTAACTAGGGATAAATCAGAATTGGGGCTGACAGAAATTAATTTTCCTGTTATTGGTGAATCATCGCAGGTATTGGCCGGTTCCAAGTTTATTGTCCGGGCAATCAAAGGGAATACCCTTATTGAAGTGATCCTGAATGGAAGCCACAATACGTTCAGTGCAGATCTGGCTTACCAGATCGCCAACCAATTGATGTCCAATATTCCGGCTGACACGCCAGAGCCGGTTGACTTCAAATTGGAATATCCAGAGGCCAGTACTTCAGGGGTAAATAGTAGTATCGTAGAAACCCCTATGGTTCTTAGAAATTCTAATAATCAGAACACTGTAACGGGGGTAATCAATATAAAAGATCTGCCGGATATTGAGCTGGCTTACGCATTGCAGAATCCGGCGAAAGAAATGTTCATTGGACTGATTGATCCAAGTAATAATGACTGTACGTATCTTAGGTACAAACATCTCTCGTTTATGGACTTCTATGATCCACAAACAGGTATAGAGCCGCTATACAGGGATGATCTCTTGACCGCCTTTGACCTTCGCCCTGCTCCGGGATATTACCAAATCAGAGTTCAGGTGGATGAACAGGACCAATATCTTCAGGATATTCAAATACAGAACAGGTAGTATATATTTACTTTGTTACCTTTATGGACAGTGACTTATTCCTCTTTCAGGGTTATTATCAATAGCAAATTCTATCCGGGTAGATGTCCATGATCACAGACAACAATATTTTTCAGACCACATTAAGTATCAATGCATTTGAATGTGACATAAACCAGCGATGGAAACCGGCGGCTTTCTTTCAACACCTGACAGAAACCGCTGGAGACCATGCCGCCCTTCTGGGTTGCGGTTTTGAGACTATGTATGCCCGCAACCTGTACTGGGTGCATTCGCGCATGAAGATCAAATTTTTCCGCTTTCCACTTGCTGGAGAAAAAATAACGATCACGACCTGGCCGAAAACCATCCAGCAAAAATTGTTCTTTGTCCGGGATTATCTTGTGGAGGCGCAAGATGGCGCATTGCTGGCTGCAGCCTCATCCGCCTGGCTGGTGATCGATGCGACTGCCCGGCGGATGGTTCCTCCTCTGGCAGCCGGTTTGCAATTACCGGCCATGCCGGACAAGATTGGATTGGACGAACCGCTTGAGCGTCTTCAAGTACCGGATGATGGACATGAACGCCTGTCGTTGCGTGCGGGCTATTCTGCGGTGGATATGCTGGGACATGTGAACAACAGCCGTTATGTGGAATGGATCTGTGATACGTTCCCACTGGAAACCCACCGCAGGAACAGCCTTGATTGGATGCAGATCAACTATGATAAAGAGATCCTGCCCGGCGAAGATGTTACAGTTACATCACTCAACTCCCCGGAAGATCCTGCCATGTGGACGTTGAGGGGGATCAACCAGACAAATGGTACCCGGGCATTCGAGGCTGTTGTCAAATGGAAGTAGTAACCCCCGGGATTTTCTAAGTTGATGAATAGACAGGATGCGCAGCCTATTTACCGCTCATCCTGTTCCATATCAATCCTGAACGCCTGCCAGTTCCATCAATACCGGGCGGGCTGCCAGGATGGCGCGCGCCCGGTGACTGAGCAAGTTCTTTTCATCCAGAGACAATTCCGCCATGGTCCGCCCCATACCCCCCACCAGGAAAATCGGATCATACCCAAATCCGTTGGATCCGTGTTCTTCCGGAACAATCTCACCCCGGCAACTACCTTCCAGCGTAAATGTCCGTCCATCCGGAACGGCAATAACCACGGTACAGCGAAAGGATGCCGGCCATGGTCGCGGGATGTTTTTTAGATTTTCAAGAAGATAAGACCGGCGGTCCGCATCGGTGGCATCAGGTTTGCCTGAAAACCGGGCTGAATGGAGTCCCGGCGCCCCGCCCAGGGCGTCCACTTCCAACCCGGAATCATCGGCCAGTGATACCATCTGGCTGGCTGAACAATACGCCAGAGCTTTCTTCATGGAATTTTCCGCGTACGTTTTACCGTCTTCTTCCACTTCAATGTTCAATCCAATATCAGTCGGTAAGACAGGTTCGAGCGGCAGGTCACGAAGCAAATCCATGATCTCAGTCATTTTTCCTTTATTGCCGGTGGCGATTAATAATTTCATTTTCTTCACCAAATTAATGTAAGTTCGTAAAAATCGTTGACTTTAATTTTCTGCGTGCTATAATTTCGTATATCTTATTAATTAAGTTTTGGATACTCCTTGGCACAAGATCGTTTTCCTCTCCGGATCAATGTCGGTTTTTTGATCAACGCGCCGATCAGTACCAGCCGTGCGATCAAATTTGATCTACCGGCGATAAATCTGGGCGGCGACCTGAACCTTCAAAAACTGACCGGTAAAGTGGAATTGACCCGAACCCCAAAAGGGATTCTCGTTCAAGCCCGGTTCTCAACCAGTTATCATGCCGAATGTGTCCGCTGCCTGGACGAATACGACCAGCAGCTGGAAACAGATTTCAACGAATTATATGCTTTTCATGCAAATTCCGTAACCGAATCCGGACTTATTGTTCCCGAAGATGCGAATATTGATCTATTGCCTTTGCTTCGAGAGTATCTGTTGATTGAAATTCCTATAAAAACGGTTTGCAGGGAGGACTGCAAAGGCCTGTGCACTGTTTGCGGAGAAAATCTCAACCACCATACGTGCGAACATCAGACTGAGATGACCCGGTCGGGTAATTAGCATGAATTGTATGGCCAAAATAAGGAGGGAAGGGCATGGCTAATCCGGCAAGACGGCGTAAAAATACCCAGATCCTCGGCATGCTGCTTGAAAAGGCAGATGTTCAGGGCTACCTGACAACAGAAGACCTGATGGAAGCCTACCCTGAAGTATCTGCTGATGCAGAACGGTTGGAAGCAGTCATGATGGCATTGCGGCGTCGGGGGGTTGAATTCCTGGATGGTGAAAATGAATCAGCAGAAAACAATGAGGAAATGGGGGATACGGATTTTGATCCTTATTCTGACCTGGCCCCCCTTTCCAGTGAAGATACCATCGGCCTGTATCTGAAAGAGATGTCGAGGGTTCCCCTCTTGAATGTGCAGGAGGAATTGGACCTGGCGAAACGCATTGAAGCCGGTGTTTTGGCAGCAAGAAAGTTAATAAAATACCATTAAAATGAACCCCCGAATTTCGGGATGAATTTGAACGGACATTTTATATATAAAAACCACCCC
>CAYRHB010000053.1:0-19931 GCA_964424035.1 uncultured Leptolinea sp. | reverse complement strand
AGTTAAGGACATTCCCTGATAAAGGAACCCCGGAATTGCGGGAGGAATTGGAACGGACGATTGATGATGGACTGCGAGCCCGAGAGCACCTCATCAAAGCAAATACGCGCCTGGTTGTTTCCATTGCCAAACGGTACCTCAGCCGGGGTGTGCCTTTCCTTGACCTGATACAGGAAGGGAACCTGGGTTTAATGAAGGCAGTAGAAAAGTATGAATACCAACGGGGATTCCGCTTTTCAACCTACGCCACCTGGTGGATCAGGCAAACCATCACCCGTTCCATTGCGGATCAGGGACGTACCATCCGTGTTCCGGTTCATATGGTGGATCGCATCCGCCAGCTTTACAAACTGACACATGAGATGGAGCAGAAGCTGGGTCGCATTCCCACTACAGAAGAACTGGGAGACCAGATCGGAGTCAGTTCCAACAAGGTGGACTGGATGTTGCAGGTATCATGGCTTCCATTATCACTGGAAAGTCCCATCAACGATGAAGATGATTCCGAACTGGGTATGTTCGTAGAGGATGAGGTCACTCCCACGCCCATGCAGTCGGCATACACCAACCTCTTACGGGAAAAGATCGAAGAAGTACTGGCCACACTTCCGCCACGTGAAGCGCGCATTCTGCGATTGCGGTTCGGGCTGGATAATGGACGCACATACACACTGGAGGAGGTGGGCAAGAAATTCGGCCTTACCCGCGAGCGCATCCGCCAGATCGAGGGAAAAGCCCTCAGCCGGCTGCGACATCCACGCCGCGCGCGCCAGTTGAAAGATTACGTTCAATAGAAGAGAAGAATTGCTTGATGTTATACAGGGATTGCATCAAAGGCAATCCCTGTTTCGTGTATGACGAACAACGATTTCTTGTTGACTTCCGGATAAAGGGATATTTCAAAAACGGGTAATCACCAATCCGGGTGGATGGTAACTTAGCCTGATTTATGACGGCAAATTGCAACAACCCGCCGGATCAAGTGGAACGCAGAATTACCACTTCTCCATATGAATACGTTCCGTTTTAAACCGGTGAGGCGGCAATTTCTTTTCATTCGGTTTTCCCAATGACACCATTGACAGGGGGTGTACCGTTACCGGTAAATTAAACATTTTGGAGATGAAGATATTGCGCTCCACTTCGGGGTATAGACCGATCCAAACCGCACCCAACCCCAGTGCGTGTGCGGCCAGCAAAATATTTTCTGTGGCAGCGGCGCAATCTTGAGGCCAGCGTCCGGGATGATTCTCCAGCATCTCATCGGCGCAGACCATTATGGCTGCCTGTGCTTGAGGCAACATTCCGGCATACGGATGGTTCCGCGCAATCTCATCCAATTTTTCCCGGTTGCGAATAACAATAAAATGCCAGGGGCGGGCATTTCCGGAAGACGGGGCGGCCATGGCAGCCTGCAACATAAGGTCAATTTCCTGGTCGGTTACCGGGTCTTTGGTGTATTTCCGGATACTGCGCCGAGATAAAATGGCTTCCAATGCGTCCATTATTCCTCCGATTTCTGTATGGCTTCTACCGGTGTCACATCTCCATAGATCACAGAGAGTATTCCGGATAAATACCGATCCATTGTCCAGAGATTGGCATATACCAGGTTCCGGATTATCGGGCTGGAAAGCGTATCGTTTTCTACATTGATGCTTGTTTTATAACGGATTTCCCCATCCGTATAATCCATCTCAAAGTTACCGACTTTCAATCCATAATTCGCGCGGGTAATGAATTCTGCCAGGATGGGTCGCTTCTCTTCCGGTGCGTTCACCGGACAGACGGAAAAGAAAAAGAATATGGGCTGTTCTTCATGAACCTGGGCATAGCAAGTCCATTTTCCGTTTTTCCCTTGAAAGGTCATTTGCAGAATGGGCTGGTTTCCCAATTGCAGGTAATACCACTCGTCATCGGTAAAAAATTTCTGTATGGTTTCAAATAGCTCGTTCATGGATCACCGGTGTGTTTTTGAGTGTAACTTCTGTAAGAAATTCTATCATAGGCCTGAACCATGCAAAAATGGAACGTAACAAACCGGCCGTGCCCGCTAGATTAAAATTTCACAGCAGGTTCGGTAACTTGTTGACATGCTGCGGGTTCTTGCCGGAGTAAACTCTGCATGCTATAATCTGGCAAGGTCAGACAAAATCACTCCGAATTTGCTGACCAGGAAAACTATTATCGGCTAAGAAAACTCCCTTTTTTCAAAACAAATTGATGGATCGATACAGGCAAGCCCATTCACAGGGTGGCTGGGTTTATTGTCTGTCTATTTCTGGATTATCTGATAAGAGACTCGTATGACTATAAATATCGCTGAACTGCAAAACACCCCTCTGGCGAAACTGCGGCAAATTGGCACAGACTTTAATGTTCCGAATGCCGCACGTCTGAAAAAGGAGAATCTGATTCTGCGCATCCGCCAGAATGAAGCAGCACAGGAAGGGCTTGAGGTTCGCGGGGGTGTTTTGGAAATCCTGCAAGAGGGTATCGGGTTCCTGCGGCAGAATTATGCCATCGGCCCGGACGATGTTTATGTTTCCCAGGCACAACTTCGGCGGTATGAGCTTCGTTCGGGTGACTTTGTGCTGGGGCAGGTCCGGCCGCCGCGTGAAACGGAACGGCACTATGGCCTGTTGAAGGTGGAAACGATCAACGGTACTCCACCCGAAGAATTGCACAACCGGCGCCGGTTTGAAGATATGACTCCCATCTTCCCCGATAAACGGTATGACCTCGAAACGGATCGGTCCATTCTTTCAACCCGGTTGATCAACCTTGTGGCTCCCATCGGCCGCGGACAGCGTGGAATGATCGTTTCACCCCCCAAGGCGGGCAAAACGACGATCTTGAAACAGGTGGCGAATGGGATTTCCTCCAACTATCCCGATGTTCATCTCATCATCACATTGATCGGCGAGCGTCCTGAAGAGGTCACCGACATGGACAGGTCAGTGGATGCCGAGGTTGTCGCTTCCACTTTTGATGAACCTATCACCTCACATGTGCGGGCGGCCGAAATTGCTCTTGACCGGGCAAAACGTCTGGTTGAAATGGGGCGGGACGTGGTTATACTGATGGACTCGCTAACCCGGCTCGCAAGGGCTTATAATCTGGTAGTCAATCCATCTGGAAGGACACTTTCAGGCGGTATGGATCCAACCGCTTTATATCCGCCAAAACGGTTCTTCGGGGCAGCCCGAAATCTGGAAGAAGGCGGTTCTCTGACGATCATTGCCACGGCATTGATCGATACGGGTTCAAGGTTGGATGATGTTGTGTATGAAGAGTTTAAAGGTACTGGCAACATGGAATTACATCTTTCACGGCGATTACAGGAACGCAGGATCTTCCCGGCCATCGATATTGAGCGTTCATCCACCCGTCGTGAAGAATTGCTGCTGGGTCCGGATATTCTTCAAAGAGCCTGGTTGATGCGCCGTATGTACTTGCAGATGATCACCCCACCGCCCCAGGGCGCCGGGATGGATTCTTCTGTAGGAACCGAAGCCATAATGCAGCGGTTGGAACGAACCCGCAACAATCAGGAGTTTTTGGAAAATTTAACGGAGGATTCGTGAAATTACATTTCGCAGCCCGTGAGAAGCCGGAGGAACCGACCGAAAAAAGTCATGTTTCTCCCCTTGAATTCTGGCTTCCAAGAATAAGCTGGGGGGTTGCCCTGATCATGGTCGGTTTTGCCGGCTTTATTGCCTTTAATAAAGTGCCTGCCCTCTTACAGGCGGAAACCCCGGTTCCCACTCCCATCCCGGTATCTCCCATTCCTGAGGGGAGCGGGGGGGCGCCGCACATGCCGGAGATCACCTCTGACAGCCTGATTTCGGTATCGCGGGCGGCAGATCTTCATACGGATAAACCTGACAGACCATTGGATAAAGTTCAGCATTATCTTGTGGAGAAGGGTGATTCGGTGTTTTCGATCTCCCGGCAATATGATTTGGAACCCGAATCCATTTTGTGGGCCAACTTTGATGTGCTTCAGGATGACCCGCAGATGTTATCTGTGGGTGTGACATTAAATATTCCACCGACAGACGGTGTGTACTATAAAGTAAAGAAATATGACACCCTGGAAAAGATCGCGTCCAAGTACAGGGTCTATGTTGAAGATATTGTCATGTGGCCGGGAAACAAACTGGACTTTGTTGACCCGCAGATTGAAGAAGGCAAATATCTGATGATCCCCGGTGGGACGGGTGAAGTCCGTCAGTGGATCGTGCCGGATATTGCCAAAGGTAAATCTGCCACTATTGCCAACTCCAAGATCATCGGACCGGGAGCCTGTGAAACCGGAGATGGTGGAGCTGTGGGAACTGGCGGCTTTATCTGGCCGACCAATAATGTGCATAAGATATCCGGAAATGATTACTGGTCAGGTCACCTGGGAATTGATATAGCCGCGCTTACCGGTGACTATATCAAAGCAGCCGACAGTGGCGTGGTGGTATATGCCGGGCCCATCGGTGGCGGTTATGGCAACTTTGTCATGATTGACCATGGGAATGGTTACCGAACTGCCTATGCCCACAATAGCGCAATCCAGGTGCGCTGCGGTCAGAGTGTAAACCAGGGTCAGGTTATCGCCCTCGCGGGAAGCACCGGCAACTCGACCGGCCCTCATCTCCATTTTGAGGTCCGTTTCTATGGTGGCTTTATCAACCCCTGGGCTGTGCTGCAATAGAATTGCAAAACAGGTTAATGACAGGAGGAAGCAATCACTTCCTCCTGTTTCGTTTAAAGTAGGTCCACCGGGTCGATTTGAACACGGCAGTTGTTCAATGGTATTTCATGCAAGACACGGGAGGGGGCGGGACTACGGATGACCACCTGATAACGGTAATAACCACCCTCACGGGCGAAATAACAGGGAAGCGCGGCACTGATGGATGACGCCCCCAGGTTCTCTTCTTCAATACGTTGCGCGATCAACTCTCTGGTCTTTTCTGCCTGTGTTTTGCAGAATTCTTCATTCAAGTTCATAAAGACCAGACGCGCCAGCCGTGTGTAGGGTGGATATTGCAGGCGTTTACGTTGTTCTATCTCGCGGTCAAAAAATTCTCCAAGGTCGTGCCGGGATGCCGCCTGGATGGCGTAATGCTCCGGCTGGTACGTTTGCAGGATGACCTTTCCCGGCTTTTCTCCGCGGCCTGCGCGGCCGGCCACCTGGGTGATCAATTGAAAAGTCCGTTCCGGTGACCGGTAATCGGGCAGATTCAAGCCAGATTCTGCCAGTACAATGCCCACCAGTGTCACAAGCGGGAAATCATGTCCTTTGGTGACCATCTGAGTTCCAACCAGAAAGTCGGAATGATGGGCTGTAAAATGCCCGAGGATAATCTCATTGGCACCTTTACTCTGTGTTGTTTCCGAATCCCAGCGAAGAATACGGGCAGCCGGGAACAGGTTCTTCAATTCGGCTTCCACGCGTTCTGTGCCTATCCCCAAACCCCGGATTCGCTGGCTTTTACAATTTGGACAGGCTTTTGGCATTTGTCTTTGATAACCACAATGATGGCAGAGCAGGCTGTTTTCCACCGAATGATAGGTCAGGGGGATCTCGCAACGCGGGCAGCGGATGGTATGACCGCAGTCATAGCAGAAAATGAATGAGGATGTTCCCCTGCGGTTGAGAAAGAGAATGGCCTGTTCCTCGGCTTCGAGTACTTTTTTCAATTCCTGTTGCATGGCACGGCTGAACATGGACCTCACACCGGCTTTTAATTCCAAACGCATGTCCACTATTTCCACCGGTGGCAGTCCAGGATCTTCAACCTGCTTGTCTGTACTTTCTTCCAATGGATTGATCCGCCGGGGAAGCAACTCGTGTTGGTAAGTTTCCTTGCGGGCGCAATACAATTGGGTCACATCCGGTGTGGCGGAGCCCATAATTAAAGCAGCTCCGCTGAGTTCTGCCAGCCTGGTGGCTACCCGTTGGGTTGAAAAAGCCGGTGCAGGTTCCTTTTGATAGTATGAATCATCATGACATTCATCAATTACGATCAGCCCCAGATTGTTAAGGGGCGAGAAGAGGGCGCTCCGCGGGCCGACTATGATTGGCAAAACTCCCGCGCGGGCGCGCCTCCAGGTGTCATATCGTTCACCCGGTGTCAATTTTGAATGGATCAGACCCACCTGACCCGGGAAACGGGTGAGGAAGCGCTGTGCGGCCAGCGGTGTAAGCGAAATCTCGGGGACCAGGATGATGGCCTGCCTGCCGGCTTCTAATATTTCGCCAGCCGCCCGCAGGTAGATCTCGGTTTTTCCTGAACCGGTAACCCCTTCGATCAAAATGGGTTGGATGGTTTCGCCACCAAGGTTCCACTCGAGTGCCTGCTTAACCTCATTCCAGACATTTTTCTGGTCACCGGTGAGTTCCGGTATTTCCTGTTTCAATGGCTGCATATTCTTCAGCGGATCACGCCAGACTTCGGTTTCATTAAGCACGATCAGGTCCATCTCCTGCAGCACGATCAGATCGGCCATGTTGCATCCACTTGCGGCGTAGACCCAGGTCACCTCAACAGGCAGCGGTTCATCAATAAGGTATTCAAGTGCGCGCTGGCGGCGCTCCTGGACAGCGGGGAAAATACTCAGGTTTTCTTTTTTCGCATTTACTCTTTCAACCGGGCAGGCCAGGGAAGCCGTGCGCACGAATTTTGGCCGGACCCTGGGAGGCAGGAGTATGGATTGTGATGTGATCTGTCCGGTTTGCTGCAATTTCCGCAGCGCACCTTCCAGAGATGTGTGGGGAATGGCCGCTTCCAACTGGTGAAGGCGCAAACCTCCACGGTTAACCAACTGCTGCATGATCCGCTGTTCGGTTGCTTCCAGTTTTATCAGGTTGATCTCATCGCCAATTGCTTCATATAGAATATCTGCCTGGGAGACAAGTCCCGGAGGAAGCATCTGGTCAATGCAAAGCCCAAGCGGGGTCAGCGTTTCTTTTGCCATCCAGGTGGCCAGTTGAAGTTGTCTCTCCGGCAACACCGGTACTGGATCCACCAGAGACGAGATGGCTTTTATTTCCGGAACGGAAGGGATCTCGATAAATCTCGTGACGATTCCCTGGACTGGCCGGTTATTGAACGGGACATCCACCAGGCAACCGGGAAGAACACTTCCTTGAAGGTTCTCAGGTAGACTGTAATCGAATTCCGTATTTTCGGCTGGAATATTGACCGCCACCCTTACGTATTGCGGTTTCTCCATGCAAAAAGTTTACACGATTTGTGTAATTACCGGGGTTTTATTTATTCATTTTTCACAATTGCCACGGAACCATATCCGACAACAGACCGGCGGTCACCGGTTTCTTCGGCTGATGTACTGTGATGCAGCAAAACAGCCTTGTCGGCACCCTGTTTCAGTGCTGCCCAGATCACGGCACTGATCGCACCAGCCCCGCAGGCAAAGCCTTTTCCCGTGATATCCGCATTTAACACACCTTCGGGGGATAGTTTCTCAATCTGTTTCTCCAGAAACTCATCAAGCACCATGGCCTGTGACTCCGGATAAAAATGTGAAAGGTCGCTGCTGGCTACCAGAAGCGTTTTTTGTCCGTCTGTCACATCGGCAATGGCTTCTCCCAGCGCCTGCATCTCGCGGGCATCGCGCGAGCGTACCATGACTGGAAGAAGAATGAAATGCCGATCAAGACTGCGCTGAAGAAAAGGAAGTTCAATTTCAAGGGAATGTTCGGTATCTCGATAAATCCGGTTCAATTTCAACCCGGCCGATGAACGCAAGGCTGCCTCCAACCGGTTTAGTATCTCTGCACCTACAGGGATTTCACCCAGGGGTGTTCCATATGCCTGGTGGGCTGTTGTGATCAATGTGCCGGGAAACAGATCATGATAGGGGGAGATCACAACCACAATGTCATACGAGTTTCCCAGGACTGTTTTAAAGGCATGGGCGGCGGTCAATCCGGAATAGCGGTGACCGGCATGTGGAGCAACAAGGCCGATCACTTTCCCCGGTATGGTAGGGATGTCAGCAGCTTCAAGAAAAGAATCGATCTGACGTGCCAGCCGGGTGGGATTACTCTCGTACCATCGACCGGCAATGGGAGAAGGACGCACATCTGAAAGGGCAGACATGGCAAAATCCTTTCAATCAGGTGGAAACAAAAAACCTCATAATCATTCTAGCATCCGGCTGGATGAAAGAAAACAGGCTTCATTGCAGATAATCTTTCGGATTGACGCGACCATAGGTGTCACTCCGCATCTCAAAATGAAGATGCGGTCCGGTAGATTTTCCGGTGGAACCAAGCAGTCCAACGACTGATCCCTGAGAGACAGATTGCCCGCAGGCAACACTGATGGAATTCAAGTGAGCGTAAAGCGATTGCCAGCCATTGCCGTGGTCAATAACAACCACATTCCCATATCCAAAATCATTCCAACCGGCGTATACAATAACACCACCGTCTGATGCGAACACACCATTATTCAAAGCCCCCCCAATATCAATGGCATAGTGACCTGTTTCCGGTGAATAATCAAAACCGGAGATATAACGGTCTGTCGTAGGCCAAAGGAAAAGGCCGCTGCCTATTGTGCCATCCACCACACTGCCGCAAGCTCCCGGACCGTAAATTTTGGCAACAGCCGGATCACTGCGGGTGATGCGCGGCGCAGACCAGACTACAAATTCGCGCTGCCCGCCCGGGATGATGAGCATCTTTCCCTGTTCAATGCTCGGGTTCGCGAAATCGCCCAGGGTCTGGCGGTTCAATCCGTTCCCGGGGTAATCAACAATCGCGTCTGGCGATACTCCATAGAACCGGGCAACGCCATTTAATCCTTCGCCGGCGTGCCATTCATGAAATACCCCGTCAATGGGCAGAATATTCAAAACCTGATCGGGTTGCAGATAATGGGGGTTGTCAGCGAGAACGTTGTAATTTCCCCAAAGTATCGTTTGAGGTTTCAGATTGAACTTGGATGCGATGACAAAAATGGTATCGCCCTTTTGCACTGTGTATTGAATAATCTCGGAACGCGGTTTGACCGGCAGCGATGTGTGGGAGTCGATGAGTCGGGGTATGCTGTCAAGAATAACAGTGCCTGCCGTATAGGCAATGGATGACGGATTTGTTCCCGGTAACGCGGTTGGAGTGATTTTCAGGGGTGGAATATCTGCCTTTTGTGGATTGGTGACTGTGCCGGAAAGAAAAAAGCTGTTCATCACCCAGACAGCGACCATGATCAATGTAATCGAAGCCAGTCCGGTTCCGACTCTCATGGCCTGTTCGGCCATTCCACGCTGTTGAATAAGATCCCAGACGCGAATCCATAAAGATTCCGTTTCAACCGTGTCGTTGGAATTTTCTTGTTCGGGTGTATTGGTTGCCAATCCGTCCGTGAAATCGCTTTCCGGTTCCGGAGAAATATCTTTCATACGTCCTTCTTGTTCAATTCAGGCATCATAACATGTGGAAAATCGATGGTCAAGCAGAGCATTGGTCTCTCACAGGATGATGGAATTGGATCTATTTACAAAGCTTTTCAGGGAGATCAAGCCCCGGGCTTTTCAAAATAAGGCAGAAGTTCAACAGGGCTGTTGAGGATCAGATCAGCTCCTGCTTTTTCCAGTTCATCCCTTTCACCAAAGCCGCAAAGCACGCCGACCGTTTGAGCCCCGGCGGCTTTACCGGCTTTAATATCAACAACAGTATCGCCCACCATCAGGCAATGTCCGGGAGCAATGCCCATTTGCCCGGCAGCCCAGATCACCGGGTGGGGGTATGGTTTTGTGTATTCGCAGGTTTGAGAGGTAGCCACAGCATTAAAATGCGACTGCAACCCGAATGCCTCGAGGAAACTATGCGTTGCGGTATGGCTTCCCGCGCTTACCACCGCCATCGGGAAGCGCATTCCAAGGCACTCCAGCGTTTGTTTGGTTCCGGGAACCAGCCGGTATTTTTTTGTCCGGCGGGGAAAAGATTTGTTTATCCGGCTGTAGATCCGTCCGGCCAGGGCGTCCATTCCCAGCCGGTCCAGCAGATGATATACATTGTTTCCCGGGGTTTCCATACCCATGATCAGACGCCGGGCCATTCTATCCGGTTTTGTCCGGGGAAACATCCATCGAAACAGGCGGACAAATGGAAGTGTGTTTTCCAACCAGACATCGTCGGTATCACTTAATGTACCGTCAACATCAAAGCATATGGCGTGGATCAGATTGATATCAAGAGGCATGTGAAGAACCCTGCTATTCCGGAAAAGCGGGCAGAATGGATTGTATGGTTTGCCGGGTGGATTCATCCGGGGCTATCAACCAGAGTGTGGTGAAACCATGGCGGGCGATATAAACAGATCCGTCTTCTGTCCCAATCCATAATGAAGAGTTCCCGTCTTTTCGGCCCGGGGATCCCCACCGTTTCTGACCATATTGTTTCATCGCGTTTATAAATTCAATGGCATCATTTTCTGTATCCCATTCGGACTGCATGAGATAAACGATCTCTTTTCCGGACGGGTCGCTGAATAAAACATAACGGTCACCTCCCCATCCGGCGGCAGCTTTCTTCGCGGTTTCTTCCGGCAGGTTGTATTTGGCGTCGCGGCTGTGTGCCAGTACCAGGTAGGAATACCACTCTCCCAGCTCGTTGTCATCGACCTTCTTCCATGCCTCCGGCAGGATGGATCGCAAATCGGGTAGGGAAACATCAACCGGTTTATCGGCGGGAAATTTATCGGGATGCAGAATCTGCTCCGTCGAGACCGGTGGATTCTGGAATGCCTGGTCAACCAGGGCATATCCCCCCCGGTCTTTCAGGGAATAGACAAATTCCAATCCAAACTGGTAGGGGAAGAGAAAATCCTTTTTCAGGTACTCAGGTGTTGAATCGAAAACCGGACTTGAATATGTAAGGTAATACTCCTGAATGGCTTGTTTATCCTCTTGACCGGCATAGGTTAGCAGCCACTCCTGTTCGGTATAAACGGCATCGCCTTCGACCAGAGCGGTAACCGCTGAACAATATTCTGTTTCATTCTTACAATAATCCTCATTAACCTTCAAACCATTTTCCAGGTCATATACCTGGTCTTGTAATGTATGGGTGTATTCGTGGGCGTATGTCATTCGCTCAATACCGGTAAAAGCTTCACCCTGCACAACATACATTTCTTTTGTCTCACTGTCATAATAGCCGGCAATCTGTTCAGCATACAGGTCTTTATACAAGCCGAGAAGGTCGAATCCTTCCGGGAGTAGTCCAAGTGTGCTTAATATAATTACATCTTCTTCCGCATCCAGGGCGGAATAATCTTTGAAGAATTCAGTTTCCACTTTTTGTTGAAGTTCATCCTTCGTGATCAGGTCTCGCGTTACCGGTTGACGGGCTTGCAGCCCGCGGATACCACTGACCTGCTGCTGGATTTCATCCATTTCACGGGAGAGGTCTGCCGGAATGGGGGATACTGCTTCGTTTGCCGCCTTTGGCGGGTTGGCTGGCATGGGGGTGTCCAATGGTTGCGGTGGCAGGCTGGTGGTTTGGGTATCCAGCGGGGGAAGGGTTTCTGCTGCCGCCGGGCGGGAAGATACGGTGGAAAGGGATGTGAACAGCAGACCGGCCACGATGGCGATTGTGCCGGCACAGCAAAGCGTGATCAGAATGATCAGGGAAATAACGATCTTTTTATTCATAGGGATTGGCTGAGTTTTGATTATACCGGAGGGTTAATGGGTGCGGGCGTAGTCCAACGCGTATTCGGCATCCGCATAGCCGGGACGCGCATCCAACGCTTTCTGGAAGTACTCCAGCGCTTGCGAGGTTTGACCCAACCGGTACAATGCCCAACCTTCCCACAACAATGCCTCTTCTGAATTGGGCGTCCGTCCAAGCGCGTATTCGGTAAGGGCACGCAGGTCTTCCATACGGAGTGAGTGGAAGTAGGCGAGGAATGGTCCAAACTGGTACCGCAGCATACGTTGCGGGAAGCCAATCTTGCGGGCTGTATCATAAGCTGCCGCGGCTTCTTCATAACGCTCAAAGTAGACCAGATTGGAGCCCAGATTGAACCAGGCGTACACATTGGAAGGATTGGTTTCTGTTTCCTCCCGGGTTGTATCCAGCGCTTTCTGACGGTTGGTATCGACATTCCAATCATCACCCAGAACCTGTTTTAATTCTTCCTCTTTTGTCGCCGGGTAGACGAGGATGTAAACGCGATTGAAACTCTGCCAGCGCTTATCCAGATCGGCATACTTGACTTCCACATTCGCCCCGGCGAACACATCCTGTGTGAGGAACGTTCCGGTTTTATCGTTGTATCCATTGATCAGAAGATAATGACCAGCCCACATGTCATCATTGGGCCAGTACTTTTTGTCGATGATATATCCCTCTTCGATCATCACCGGGATGCCGGTGGCGATGATCTGTTTTAAGCGTTCGATCGTGCCACCCACCCGGTATTCGGTTTTGAGATAACCGGCAAAATTGCGTACGTAGTACTGAAGCTCTTCCACATTCACATTACGGTCGCCGCGGATGGGTTTGATCACATCTGAGATTGTGAACTGGTCGCCCTGCCAGCCAAAGAACTTGAGGTTCATGGCCAACGCGGCCGGACCGCAGTTATTCAGGTCTTCTTTCTCATAGGCCGGTGAATCCAGACGGACGAATCCGGGGATGGGTGTTGGTGACGGCATGGGTGTGCCGGTGGGGACAGGTGTGAGGGTATAAACCGGCTGTGTGGGTGTTGGCGGAACGGGACTGGGAGTTGCCGGTACAACATCGGGTAATTCTGTCACACCGGCAGCCGTGGGAAGCGGCGGCACCGGATCGAGCATCCCCCTCAGGTAGATACCGGCATATTCCACGCGCCAACCCAGCCGTTCATTTACCGGCGGCAACAGGTAAATTATAAAACCAGCCAGAAGCACCCCGGCCAGGCCAAGAAGGCCGGACAACACGGGAGGCATATGTCTCTGATTTTGTCGGTATTTCATTCCCGAATTGTACCCCACGAAAGTTGACTTGTTTGGTGTAAATTAGACGAAATACGTCCAGTTTATTTGTTATAATCGCCGGCATGAAATATTATGTTTGGACAGAAGGCTGCCAGATGAATGTGGCCGATTCGCAGCGTGTTTCATCCGGCCTGGAAAGCCTGGGTTATTCGGCAACCACAAAGCCGGAAGAAGCTTCCGTAATTGTATTGAATACCTGTGTGGTGCGGCAATCCGCTGAAAATAAAGCCATTGGGCGGTTGCATTCACTGGCGCCATTAAAAAAAGCCAATCCCAATCTGGTGATCAACCTGATGGGCTGCCTGGTGGGGTTTCGCGCCCCGGATAAACTCCGGGAGCGTTTTCCGTATGTTGATGTTTTTTCCCCGCCATCAGATCCCGGGCCACTCTTGTCCTACCTGACACAGGATGAAGTTCGCCTGCGTCTGGAGGATGAGACCCGGCTGCGCAACGCATGGATGGATGAAGATCTTCCACTTCCGGCAGTGGAGCATGGCAGACTGGTATCCGCCCATATTCCGGTGGTGCTGGGGTGTTCGCATGCCTGTGCCTACTGTATCATCCCCTACCGGCGAGGTGCGGAAAAAAGCCGGCCGGCGGAAATCATTCTGAAGGAAGCCCGTTCGCTGGTCCGCCAGGGGGTTAAAGAGATTACCCTGCTGGGGCAGATCGTTGACCGCTATGGATTGGACGATCCATCGCTGCCCAACCTTGCAGGCTTGCTGGCCAGTCTCAATGAGATTGACGGGTTGGAGCGTATCCGCTTTTTAACCTCTCATCCCAAATATATGACCGATGATCTTCTGGAAGCCGTTGCCGCGCTGGACAAGGTCTGTCCCCATATCGAAGTGCCCATCCAGGCGGGGGATGATGAAGTGCTTGAAAATATGAAACGCGGATACACCGTGGAACAATACCGGCGACTGGTCGAAAAGCTGCGCCGTATCATCCCCGGAGTATCCATTGCCACTGACATCATTGTCGGTTTCCCCGGCGAAACAGCAGAGCAGTTCCAGCATACGTATGATCTGCTGGCTGACCTGAAGATGGACGTAGCCCACCTGGCCCGCTATTCACCCCGTGAGGGAACGGTATCGGCACGCCATATGCCGGATGATGTTCCAGCAGAAGAAAAAATGAGGCGTTTCCGCCTGCTGGAAGAATTGCAGGAGAAGATCGCCACAGAGATCCACTCGCGCTACCTCGGCCAGACTGTTCCGGTGCTGTTTGAGGAGAAAGTAAAATCCCGCTGGCGCGGCCGGACAGAGACCAACAAACTGGTATTCCTGGAAAGCGATGCCGACCTGCGCGGCCGGGTTTTGCCGGTACAGATCACCTGGACGGGACCATGGTCCATGCAATCGCGGCTTCCACTTTCTGGCAGGGGAGATCAGTGAAGACCGGTACAAAGGTCCTGCTGGCGGCTGTGGTGGCTGTGGGAGCGGCGGCAGGCTATTATATATACCGTTCACGCGTGTATGCCATAAACACCATCCGGGTGATCGATTTTATCAACCACCCGGAAGAGCATCAGGATTGGATGCTTAAAGCCGGAACCCGCTGCGGTGATGCCCCTTTCCAGATGCCGGTGGATGGATTCATCGGTTATCTGTGGGATGATTCCTGGCGCATTGGTCACCGCCATTCAGGAATTGATATTTTTGGCGGAAAAGAACCCGGAGAAACAGTCATCCACGCGGCGAATGACGGCTACCTGACCCGCCTCTCTGACTGGAAATCAACGGTGATCATCCGTATACCGGATGACCCGATTCAACCCGGCCGGCAGATCTGGGTGTATTACACCCATATGGCCATGCTGGATGGCACACCGCTGGTGGACGAGGCTTTTCCCCCGGGTACGAAGGATGTTTTTGTGAAAGCCGGTACGGTGCTGGGGCGGATGGGTAATTATTCCGGCACACCCGGCAACCCCACCGGGGTGCATTTGCACCTTTCAATCGTTAAAGACGATGGCAAGGGGATGTTTAAGAATGAGACGGATATCAACAATACGCTGGACCCGTCGCCGTATTTCGGGTTCAATTTGAACAAGAACCTTCAGAAGGACGAGATTCCGGGCTGCCGGGAGTGAATCCCCCCTCCCCCCCTTCCGGACGGAAAAACGCCGTCCGCAAGGGGGGCAGAAACGCATCTGGTTTGCGAATGCATTCGTAGGATAGAAGCTTCTTATTTCAGATGAAATGCACGTCTACCAGGGGTGCAAGCGGAAAAATCGCTCTTCAAGAAGAGGGGTTGGGGAGATTCTTGTCAGGTGAAAAATCCCCCCTCCGGACGGGAAAAACGCTGTCCGCAAAGGGGGCGGAACGATTCCCCCTATTCTTGAAGTAGGGTTATGGAAAAGATACTTGTCAGGCGAAAAATCCTACCTCACCCCCCTCCGAATGGGAAAAACACCATCCGCAAAGGGGGCAAATCTTTTGTCCTCTCTTCTTGAAGAGGGGTTGGGGAGATTCTTGCCGTACAATTATCCTATGTCCCCCCGCTTCTTCGACTACAACAAAACGCTGATCGTACGTGCCAGAGCCAATCGAAAGGACATCATTCCGAACCTGCCGGTCAAAGTGATGAGGCAGCGGGTTATCGGGAACTACATCGCGGATTTCTATTGTGCGTCTAAGAAGCTGGTCATCGAAGTGGACGGCGATACACATTACACGAATGAAGCGCGGGAATATGACCGAGAGCGGACGGCTTTCTTCGAGTCGCTGGGTATCCGGGTTATGCGGTATCCTAATAACGAAGTGATCGAGAATCCGGATGAGGTGTTGGAAGATCTGAAACGAATTCTCGCCGGGTGATTGAATCCCCCATCCCCTCTTCCGGACAGAAATGGCATTATCCGTAAAGAGGAAAAATCCCCCCTTCCGGACGAAGTGCATGTGCGCAAGGGGGTAATAGAAAAAGTCCCTCTTCGTGAAGAGGGGTTGGGGAGATTTACCGCGTCATACTTCTATACTTGATGCGTTTCGGCTGGTCGGCATCGGTTCCGAGGCGTTTGTGCAGGTCAGCCTCATAGTCCGACCAGTTGCCCACCGACCAGACGATGTTACTATCGCCTTCAAACGCCAGGATGTGGGTGACAATGCGGTCAAGGAACCAGCGATCGTGCGACACAATGATGGCGCAGCCTGCGTAATTCTCCAGTGCCTCTTCCAGCGCGCGCAGAGTGTTGACGTCCAGGTCATTGGTCGGTTCATCGAGCATCAGCACGTTGCCCTCGCTCTTCAGCATCTTCGCCAGATGCAGACGGTTACGCTCGCCGCCTGAAAGCACGCCAACCTTCTTTTGTTGTTCCGTCCCCTGGAAGTTGAAGGCGCTCACGTAGGCGCGTGAGTTGCGCTTGCGGTTGCCCAGAGTGATGGTCTCTTCGCCGCCGGTGATCTCTTCCCAGACCGTCTTTTCCGGGTCAAGCGACTCATGACTCTGGTCCAGATAGGCCAGTTTGACCGTCTCGCCGATGACGACCCCACCTTTGTCCGGTTTTTCCTGTCCGGTGATCATCCGCAGCAGGGTGGTCTTGCCAGCGCCGTTGGGTCCGATGATGCCGACTATACCGCCGGCCGGGATGCTCAGGTTGAGATTGTCGATCAACAGACGGTCGCCGTATGCCTTGGTCACCCCGTCGAATTCAATGACCCGGTCACCCAGGCGCGGGCCGGGCGGAATATAGATCTCCAGTTCTTCACGGCGTTTTTCCGTCTCCTGGCTGAGCAGGTTATCGTAGGCCGTATAACGCGCCTTGCCCTTGGACTGGCGGGCTTTGGGTGACATGCGGATCCATTCCAGCTCGCGTTCCAATGTGCGCAGACGTTTGGTCTCGCTCTTCTGCTCCTGACGCAGGCGTTCCTCTTTCTGTTCCAGCCAGGAGGAGTAATTTCCCTCCCAGGGAATGCCAAAGCCGCGATCCAGCTCAAGTATCCAGCCGGCGACGTTGTCGAGGAAGTAGCGGTCGTGGGTGACAGCGATCACTGTGCCTTTGTATTGCTGCAGATGCCGTTCCAGCCAGGCTACCGATTCAGTGTCCAGATGGTTGGTGGGCTCATCCAACAGCAGGATATCGGGTTCGGTGAGCAGCAGACGGGTGAGTGCCACGCGGCGGCGTTCGCCGCCGGACAGGTTCCTGATGGGTGAATCGCCCGGCGGACAGCGCAGCGCGTCCATGGCCAGGTCCAACCGGTTCTGCAGGTTCCAGGCGTCGTGCTTGTCCAGTTCCTCCTGCAGTTTGCCCTGTTCGGCGATCAGAGCGTCGAAATCAGCGTCCGGTTCAGCAAATTTTTCGCTGACCTCGTCGAACTTTTTAAGCATATCCACCAGCGGTTGGACGGCTTCCTCCACCACCTGCTGGACGGTCTTCTCCGGGTCAAGCTGCGGTTCCTGGTCGAGCATGCCGACGGAGTAACCGGGCGAGAAGACCACCTGCCCGTTGTACTGATCGTCCTTGCCGGCAATGATGCGCAGGAGGGTCGATTTGCCCGCGCCGTTCAGGCCGAGCACGCCGATCTTGGCGCCGTAATAAAAGCCAAGGGAAATATCGCGCAATATCTGGCGGTTGTTCGGCTGGACGATCTTGCCGACACGCACCATGGAAAAGATCACCTGCTGGTCAATCATGGGTCACCTGTTCTGTTAATAAGTAATCCTATTTTACCCGGTCAGGAAATTTAGTACCCGGTATATATACAGGGAGCAGAACTATGTAGGTGCGCTATTCCGGCCACAGTTCCGTGCTGAGATATTTCAATCCAGAATCACTGAGTAATACGACGACCGTTTTCCCTTTGCAGGTGGTATTTAGCAGGTGAATAGCGGCGGCCACATTCGCACCGGCGGAGAACCCCGCAAAGATACCTTCCTCTCTGGCCAATCGACGGGTTGTTGACATGGCTTCCTCATCTGTCACCTGCAGGTAACCGTCGATCAGAGCTTTATCGATCAGTGGCAAATCTGACATGGAGTATCCGCCACCCTGAATACGGTGGTTGGGTTTGGTCACCGGTTCGCCTTTAAATGCAGCCGCTCCCGCCGGTTCCACTATAAAGCATTGAATGTCTGTACAGTATTCCTTGAATGCCCGAGCACAACCGTTGAACGAACTTCCGGTACCGATAAAATCGCAAAACGCGTCAATTTTGCCCGCAGATTGCTCAAGTATCTCGGGACCGGTATGCCTGTAATGACCGCGGGAACTTCCTTCCAGATGAAACTGGTCGGCGCGGAAGGCGTCACGTTCCTTCGTGATCCGTTGGGTTTCGGCTTCCACCAGAGCCAGATCGCCACCGGAAACCTTTCCAGGGGATGAATCCGGGAGCTGATCGACCAATATGACTTCCGCTCCCAAGGCTTTCATCATACGCGCACGTTCCATTGAATTGCCTTTGGACATCACAGCTACGAAGGGATACCCTTTAATTCCGCACACGATGGATAAACCGGTACCCGTATTCCCGCTGGTTAATTCCACCACGGTTTGACCCGGTTTCAGCCGGCCGTCAGCTTCTGCCTCCTCGATCATTTGAAGCGCATTGCGATCTTTTTTGGAAAAACCCGGATTGAGATATTCCAGTTTTGCCAGAATATGCCCATCCAGCTCTCTGGTAATCCTGGAAAGCTCAACCAGCGGAGTGTTCCCGATAGCCCCAAGTACTGAATCAAGCAATGTGTCCTGACGGTTTTCTGGCATATTTTCTCCGAATTTAACATAATGACAGGTTTCCAAAAAAAGTATCAATCCATTACGACTGCAACTGATCAAAACTCCAATAGAAAGAGTTTTCTCCTGTCAAAACCGGCAAAAGTGGCGGAAAAGTTCAACCATCGCCAGGGTATCCAACTCGCAGTATGACAACAGATTGGTGCATATCGCCTGTTTTTCGGTATCCGGCAGGCGTGTGAACATCATCCGCCACCAGTTGAACGATGCCTTTGATCCGTTGTTGATCTCCAGCGCGTCGTAGCGCAGTTCGGGCACCAGTACCGGCAAAACATTCTTAATGGAACTGCTGCCCTTGAACCCGGGATGCAGGTACAGTCCTTTGCTGACGATCTCCATCAGATCATAAATTCGGTTGTTAACGTCTTCAAGGAAGGAGCCAAATTCCGGATGCATAGCCCCCATTTCTTTGTTTCGGGTTTTCTCGAAGGGCGCGTTCCATACAATTACGGTCCCATCCGGGGCGAGGTCGTTCTTCAGGCTGGCCAGTAGCGGCACACATGGATCGCCTTCGCCTGTTGACATGTGCTCAAAGTGGACAGGTTTTGCATCCGCCGCGTCGAGACGGTGGAGTGAATACTGGAACACGGCTTGCTGATACGGTTTATGATTGTAGAAAACAGGCACAGCCAGGGGGCAGGTTTCGTAATCCAGAAAATAAACCGGATATTGTATCCGAGCTATTTCCCGCCGGATGCCGGGAATATCCATGACGGGCTGACCGGCTTTTGCCGCGGCAACCACGGATGACTGGTTGCCGCTGAGATGGAAGTCATCGGGAACATCCTTAGCGGCAAATATCCCCATGCTTTCCAGTTCCTGTTTCCTGTCCTTCTTCAGGCGGGGAATGTCGTAGATGGTCAGGCCATCCGGCAGGGAGGGGTGGCAGACTTCCAGGCAGATGCAGTCTTTCGGTTTCCAGCAATGCTCCCAGATCAACGGGTCGTCGGATAAGGCCGCCTGAACAGCCTGCCCGCGCCATTCGATGATATCCGGCAGGATATCTTCCACCTTGTCCGTAATGTCTTCAACGTTAAACAACTGATTAAGGTCAAGCGCTCCATTGAGTATGTATTCGTTGTTCACCAGTACCAGATAAACCCGTTTGAGATTGTATGGCTGCCGGAAGATCAGGGATTGGAACGCGGTGTCCTCAATGTGCTCTGGTTTAACGCTTGTG
>CAYRHB010000052.1:4304-24078 GCA_964424035.1 uncultured Leptolinea sp. | reverse complement strand
TGAATACGGTCGTGTTTGTACCAGTTGGTCCATGGGATGGGATTTTTCTCCTGAAAAAAGGGGGTGTTTATTTCTTCCAAAAATACAGGTGTTTAATGGTAGAAATAATTACCCTCCCTCCACCAGGTGCTCAATAAGGTCCATCATGTTGTCATACTCGTGTTCTGACAAACGTGATAGACGTGTGGAACAGATACGCGCCAGAATGCCTACGGTTTCACCAATGGAAACCTTGCGTCCCAGCATCTCGCTGAACCGGTCCTGCCAGACTTTCAATTCAGCCGATTCGCCCTGAGAAAGGGTAAGTCCAACCTTGTAGCGTGGAACCGGCGCAGGCGGCCGGCCGACTGGACGGCTTTCCAGCACCTGGTTGGTGCGGGCGTCATACAATTGAAGCCACGCCGGGCGGTTTGTTGCCGGTGGTCTTTTCAAAGTTTTACCGCCTCCTCTGCTATTGCCAGGGTGATCATGCTCTCATTGCTTTGCAACAACAAATCGATGGCAATGTTGCACAGACGGATGATCTCCCGGGGTACGCCCTGCGAGCTCTCATACAACAATTCAAAGGCATTGTCATCAATAAGCGGCGCCGTGCGACCGGCCACGTTCAACCGGAACAGGACCATTTGCAGTGCGCTGCCCAGTGCCAGTGGTGAAAGGATCAACCGCGCAAACACACGCGCGTTTACGGCTTTGTTCTGTTCGAACAATCCGAGCATTTCGTTCTGGCCGAAAGCCAGAACCTGTGCCACCTTGGCATCATAATCAAAATTGTATAAACGGTGGATGACCTCAAGGGCTGTGGGGTCCATTAATTGGGCATCATCCAATAAAATGACCACATTGCGCTTCGCCGTATAGGCATCCGCCATTTTGCGCTCAATGCTTTCCATCTGCCTCTGGAAGGACCGCTGCGGATCAACACCGAGAGAGGTGGAAATTTGCCGGGCGGCATCCATGCCCGATTTGAAAGCCGCGGTATGGATGTAGCACACATCCATATTGGGTTCAGCCGAATGTACGTCATACAAACGGCGGGCCAGTGAGCTCTTGCCCATGCCCATATCGCCGATCACCAGCCCCAATCCGCGCCGGCGGGATATGATGTTTAATAATTGCTTGTAAACGGTTAAATGTTCCGAACCGAGATATAAATATCGAGGATCTGCCGATAATTTAAAGGGATCTTCTTTCAATCCCAGGCGCTCCAGGCGGGCCATACGCCATTCTGCGTCATTGAAGGCAAAGGTCATGGTAATTATGTCCTCCTGGAGTGTATTATAGAACAAATCAGTACCGATTTCAAGAGGTTATCGTATTTTACTCTCCCCAATAAATAATTAGCGTAACTTTTTCTCATAAACCATAATATAACATAATTAATTTCTATATGCCCTCCTGAAAAAAGTGTTTCGGGACGACTAGTTAGTTCATATGTTCTATTTTGGTGTTTTATATACTAGCACGCGATTTTAATCTGTCAAGTGGCAAATTAAACTGTTGGGAATCAGGGATTAAAGTTTATCTATTTTTGGCCGATAACCAGAACATGGTTAATTCTGTTTCGATGGAATCTTCCCTCGCTTCTTTTGCCACCGGTAGCCGCAGCCGCGCGGTTATGAACGAGATCAGTGTGGCCATTATGAAGCAATCACTGAACCAGCAAGAGGCTTTCGGTCAGGCCCTGGTTGAGATGATCAAACAAACCCCCATGCCGGATGGCACCGGTCAGATCATCAACACGTCCGCCTGATCAGAATTCTGTTTATCCATAGAGGCGACCCTGAGGGTCGCCTTTTGTTTTTTCAATAATTTTCGATTCTATTGCCCCCGATTGTTTCAAACCGGGATATCACCTGATGTTTCATCCGATCATGGCGTGGTTATTGCACCAACATGACAATCCTTCACACCTGCCCCGAAATACCTGGCAGGGAAAATACCACTTTCCAGCAGGCTGACAATGACAGAAAAAGACAATCCATTCAGCATCCTCCCCAGAGAATTTGCACCAGGTCTGGCATCAACAGTCAGAAAAAGCCGGACGGTCATGAGTAACAGCTTTGCCAGTCTGATGGAACAATCCACCGAACAGCCTGATTACATCACCCTGTTTCCGGTTGAGCCATCCGGGCACGCTCCCCTTCCGGACGGCACCGGACAGATCATTAATATTGGGATTTAGTATCCTCTCCGCGTTCAAAGAGGCGACCCTGAGGGTCGCCTCTTTGTTTTTTCAGTGAATATGTATCATTTATTATCCCAAATTTAAAATAGTCATCTCCTTTTCAATCCGGATATTCATTTTGAAACTGTTTGGGATCTCTGGCGATAGGCGAGGGTTTCACTGCAGATATGGACCTCCCCTGCATACAATTGAAAACAGATGATGTCGCTTATGATCCTGAGCCTGGAACCTTATCAGGCGTTACCTGACGGGAAAACTTTCGAGATGGAATATACCTATGCGAAAACCGCCCCGTCTCAACTATGGATGAGCGGTCACAAACCCTCACACCCGCAAATTTATGCCGGGACAAAAAAATGTCTATTTACCGTGACTCTTGATAAACTCCAGTGCAATATCAACCTGAGCCGGATATAGATCACCCGGTACCATGGGCGCGCCCAGCGCCTCTTTAACCATATGCCTGGCGCATTGACTGTTGTCCCCCAGGCAATATCTCTTTTTCATCATGGATGCCGTGGCCGGTGATTCGGCCATTTTGTCGTTGAAGAAAGCACAACCCGTCAAGCATTCGCAATCAGCCATTGTTTTTTCCTTTCTCCAGTGTACAGGATACATTATCCAAAACTTGTTGAAGAATTACAAGCGGGATTGATTCACTCCAGGAAAGGTATAAATAGGCAATTGGCGCAATTTACTTTTTCCGGAACAGGAAAAATATTTGCCGGAGATGTATTCTCAAAAGGCACAAATATTAGAGGCGACCCTCAGGGTCGCCTCTAAATAATAGGTTTATCTCCCAATCTGCAAAATTTGCCTTAAGGCCATCAGGCAAAAAGCTCCCTCTGGCATGGCTGCAATATTTTCCCCCAGGCCAGCATGCAATTAATTCCCTTTGGCCTGCGTGCAATAATCTCCATTCGGCCCGCATGCAAATCATTCTTTCCGGCGGGCGTGAATATTTTTCCCTCTGGAGGCCGGATTGTATTTTTTGCACGCCATCTGCATGCAGGATTTGCCTTTCTGGTACGTGCAAATTTTGCACGAGATTCTATGACTACTTAATTAACGACTCTTTACTACTTTAAGATCTCTTTTTACCATTTTTTATGATCATGCGGGGAACGAGCAACCCGGGCATTAAATTTTCGGGGAAGTTCAGATTCCAATCATACCGCGGACTGCGGGATGGTTGCTTCATAGCATCCACATCCACGGTTCCATTGTCCAAATCGTTCAAGAATCGGATAAGAGCAAGGCTGACCAACTGGCTGGCTGGCAGGCGTTCCCGGTCAGCGAGGTCTTTAATGCGCTGTCTGAGCTGCGGAGGCAGATCATAGGTGGCGCGCTGCTCACGGCGCGAGGTGATCTTGGCGCGTTCCTTGGCTTTCTTTTCCCGCTGCTGGCGGGGCAATTGGGTTTCGGCTTTGCGGCGTTCCATGCCCGAAAGCAGATCAGCCACAGCCGGATCGAGCACCTGACGGCGTTCAAATTTAGGTTCAGGCATCCAACACCTCCACCAGGCGGCCCAAACATTGCGTATAGCCGCCAACATGTTTACCATTTTCCGAATAACCGGTCAAAACGGTTGATTCAGGCGCGTATTCCCACAGGGTTTTGCCATACGCCGCGGCTTCCCGCGCACGAGTGTCCTGTGGGATGGGTGGCCAAACCTTCTTGCCGAAAGTCTTGACGATTTCCTGCAACTGGGTGAGAGTCTCTCGGGTGGTACGGTCAAAGAATGTGGGCAGGATGGAATAACCCTCAAAACTATGCCCGCGCTGGTTGACTTCCCCCATGGTGAGAAGGATCTCGCGGACCCCGTCCACTGCCAGAGCGTCCAGACGGGTGGGGATGATCACAAAATCGGATGCCACCAGTCCGTTGACGTGTAATACATCCAGCGACGGGGCCATATCCAACAGGACAGCGTCATAATCCAGATCCGCCAGTGAATTGGCCAGAATGGATTCGCGGAAATCGGATACTGTGATCTGGCGTTTGACCTTTTCGGTCATCTTGTCGCCGGGCAGGATATCCAGATTTTCCCGCGCATGGATCACCACCTTGCGCAGCGGAATCTCATTGACGATCAGGTTGAACAGCCCCGGCTCTTTTTCGCTGCCCACCGAAAATGCCACATGCCCCTGGGGGTCAAGGTCCACCAACAGGGTTCGGCGGCCAAGGCGGGCAAGTCCGTGGGCGAGGGTGACGGCGGTGGTGGTCTTCCCGACCCCGCCTTTCTGGTTGGCAAAGGCAATGGTCTTCATTTTGGTAAAATGGGTTCCTTGAAATGAGCAGATTTCCCGGCTAAGGGTCGCCCTTCGAATATTATAAGGGTCGCCGATGGGATTTGTCAAGAGGCGACCCATAACGGCGACCCTGAAAATAGAAAAGGGTCGCCCCTAATGGCTTTATAAACGCTGAAAACGGGCGTGAAAACTCGGGTGGGTACTCTTCTTGGTCTATGTGGAAAATGTGAGCCGCAAACGGCATTTTTTCCATCAAACAAAGTGAGCAAAATGCACCCCTTTCCGGCATACAAAGAATCTTTACCCAATAGTATGACCACCGATTATAAGTGCAAGAAAAACCAATAATTGGGATCTATGTGACTGCTTAAAAAGGTCAAACCGGTTTTAACCTGATAAATGTGAACTTACGATCTTTTTTATCGGACAACGATACATCCCAACTACTGAACGAATAAATCCGTTAGGGATGAGGATATATCCACTCGTGTTCTATAGAATGTTTCATACGACGATTCAAATGAATCTTGAGCTTGGTCATTATTTAAGGGTCGCCCCTCATTCAATGATGGGCAAAAAAAGCATTTACTCCCTTTCCAAGGGGGCAGGGGGATTATTCCCGCCGGGATGAAAACCCGACCGGAACGAAGGATACTATCTCCGGAGAACAACATCCCCCCCCAACCCCCTTTTTGACCGGAAATGCACTGGTCAAGGGGGGGCGAAAAACGCTTTTACCCCCTTTCCAAGGGGGCAGGGGGATTATTCCCGCCGGGATGCAAACCGGGCTGGAACGAAGGATCCTATCTCCGAAGAACAGAATCCCCCCCACCCCCCTTTTTGACCGGAAAAGCACCGGTCAAGGGGGGGAAATTTTTTTGTCCCTCCTTCGTGAAGAAGGGTACGGGGATGATGTAAGTCTGTAGAGAGATCAACATGACTGAAGAAAGACCCCGTACATTTATTATTTAATCATCTACAATAGACCCATGTCACCTTTCCGGCCGATGTTCCATGACTACAACGGCGATCTCATCCAGCGCGCAAAAAACAACCGCCATGAAATGACCCCGGCGGAGCGGCGGATGTGGTATGCCATACTGAAAAATCTGCCGTACCGGTTTTTACGTCAACGCGTGATTGGAAATTACATTGTTGATTTCTACTGCGCCGCCTGTCAGGTGGCGATCGAGGTGGATGGGGACTCGCATTTCTCGGATGAAACCAGAGTCTACGATGAAGAACGCACGAAATTTTTAGAAGGGCTGGGAATCCGTGTGATTCGGTATACCAATGACGAAGTCATGCAGAACACGGATGGCGTTTATGAGGATTTGAAGAAACAACTGGAGAGTGAGTTCACTTCAGAATAAAACCAACGTTTTACCCCCTTACCAAGGGGGAAGGGGGATTATTTACCTGCCAGGAAACAAACCAGGCCTGAGGAAAGAATCCCCCCATCCCCCCTTTCTGACCGGAAAAACACCGGTCAAGGGGGGCGAAAAACGCTTTTACCCCCTTTTCAAGGGGGCAGGGGGATTAAATATCAACCGTGTGCCCTATCCCTTCCCTAGCAATCCCGCGAACACCCGCAAAGCCTGACTGAAATCAGGCAGGCAGAACCACACCCAGCCGATGGCCACATAATGGAAGGTGAGGAACCAGCTTCCGAAGCCGGTCAGCCGTTTGCCCCAGGCGGATCCGACCCGGCCGATGGCGGTGCGTTTGGCCCAACCGGAATAACGGTTCTGGATGAACAGCCCAAGCCCGTGCCATAACCCCCAGATGATGAAATTCACGGTCACCCCGTGCCACAGACCAATCAGCAGCATGGTACCGGTCTGCCCGATGAACATCACTGCAGAAGGGGATATCTCTTTACGGTTGACTCGCAGCCAACGGGTGACCGGATTGAAGAAATACGCGCGCACCCAGTTGGTGAGCGTCATGTGCCAGTTGTTCCAGAACAACGTCAGGTTGGCGCGCCCGTACGGGTTGTTGAAATTCTCCGGCAGGCGGATGCCCAGCACGCGCGCCGTGCCGATGGCAATATCCGTGTAACCGCTGAAATCAAAATAGATCTGCAGGGTATAGGCGTAAAGCATCACCCATAACCAACCCGGACGGATAACCTGTTCTGCGACCTGTGTATTGAGGGCGATGATCGCCAGCGTATCGGCCACGGCGAATTTCTTGAACAGTCCGATGATCAACCGCCGCAACGCTTCACCGGTTTCCCCGCTATCCAGCGGAGCAGGGGAGCGCAGGTCCTTCAGGAATCGTTCCAGCCGGTCAATCGGACCGGAACCGAAAGCCGGGAAGAACACGGCGTAGATGAGAAATTCCGCCAGCGTGGCGGACGGCAGACGCCCGGACTGGCGGTCGCGGATGGTATGGATAAGGCGGAACGCCAGGTAGGAAAAGCCGAGCCAGCGGATATCCAGGGCGGATGCCCCGGCAGTATTCTGCCCGGCAAGCATGCGTAGCCCGGTGGAAACGGCTGTTGCCAGGGCGGGGGTTTTTAAAAGGATGAACAACGCGATCAACCCGGCCAGCACCACACCCGTTGTCTGACGCAGATTGCGTATAGATAATAATATCAACAATCCCAACAGGGATAAACCGGCAATCGCCTGAATAATCGGGGGGGCGGCCAGGGTTAGTATTCCGGCTGGCAGGTTGACCAGCCCGGTTAAAGCGACCAGCAGTGCCGTGGCCAATAATCCCAGCAGGGCGGGGGCATTGGCGCGCCAGCCGCGCTCTTCCCGCGGAGTTACGGCAGCCCAGCAAATGACGGTCAGCGCGAGGGTGAGGGTGGGCAGCCAGTAATCCAGCCCGCGAATGGGCAATGACGGCTGTAACCAGTAGACCACCAGCACCGATGCTCCGAACAGGAAGGGAATCCGTCCCCATTCAGCCTGTCCTTCCCGGCGGGACAACCATGTTGCCAGCAGACGGTAGAGCAGGGCGGCCAGAAATATCGCGAGAATTTGGGTCAGGGACACTTGATCAGAACCCCTGGTAGATCCACAATGGGGATGAATCGGCAGTGAAGACCACCAGGGCGATCAGCATCAGAGCCAGGGCCAGCGCCCACAGGTTTTCGAGGGAAAGCAGGTGTTTCATTATTTCGTATAGCCGCACATGCGCCACTCGCCGCCTTCCATGCTCACCAGGTAGGGACGGCGGTCCAGGGGGATCTCCTGGTCTTCGTTGCCGTAAGTAGCCACGATCTTGCCGGTGCACGAGACTCTGGCTGATTCGCCTTCGTCCCCGGTTTTGGTGCAGGTTACACCGTCCAGACGGGCTTTCACGGCCTGGAAGGAGTCCAATTCCATCCGGGCATTCTCTTCCCAGGATGTACAGGAAACGGTCACCAGACGGTTGACGTCCTGGCTGACCAGAGCGTTCAGGTAGGTTTCAACGGCTTTTTCAGGTCCGGCTGCTGCAGTCCCACCACAGGCGGAAAGTAAAACCAGTCCGGTGGATATCAGGATGATCGTGAAAATGACGCGCAAAGACATGTAACCCTCCGAAGGGGAATTGGTTCGAGTTTGTCCAATTTTACCCCAAAGGGATGGTGATTTTCCCTACCCGGTTCAGTTCGAGGGTTCTTCCTTAACTTTCATTACGGTTCCGCCGGTCATGTTGACCAGTTCCGATGGGGTTAACTCAAAGACAGCTGTCGGCGCGCCGGCGGCCGCCCAGATGGTCTGGAATTGCATCAGGTCTTCATCGATCAGAATTTTCACCGGCTGGGAATGACCGACGGGTGGAACGCCACCAATGGCGTAACCGGTAACCTGGTGCACGAAATCCGGGTCGGCACGGTCAAGGGATTCGCCCAGGGTTTGTCCGATCAGCCTGGTGTTCACCCGGTTAATACCGGAAGCAACAACCATCAGCGGCTGCTTCGATTTCCGGGTTTTAAATATGAGCGATTTGGCGATCTGTGCCACCGTGCAGCCAATGGCTTCTGCGGCTTCAGCCGAGGTTCGGGTGGATTGGTTGTGCTCGATCACGGTGTGTCGATATCCCCCGGCGGCCAGAAAATCCTGCACTTTTTGAGCGGATGATGAGAGCGGCATGGTGATGTCTCCTTCCAGTAATTGTAATCCCCGTTTGGCTCGAACCCGGAGGTTGAACGACGCCCGGTGGCTGAGCTGGTCGAAGCCCCGAACTACCCCTCGACAGGCCCGGGGAACGAACCCTTGACAAGCCCGGGGAGCGGCATCCGGTGGCTGAGCTGGTCGAAGCCCACGGTCTCCCCTCGACAGGCTCGGGGAACGAACCCATGACAAGCCCGGGGAGCGGCATCCGGTGGCTGAGCTGGTCGAAGCTCACGGTCTCCCCTCGACAGGCTCGGGGAACGAACCCTCGACAGGTCCGGGGAGCGGCGCCCGGTGGCTGAGCTGGTCGAAGCCCACGGTCTCCCCTCGACAGGCTCGGGGGACGAACCCTCGACAAACCAGGGGAGCAGGAACACCACCACAACAAGTGGATTACAATAAATACTATACACAAACCCCAAATACCCAGAATGCAACGCGGCAGCATGTTTTCCATCCCGAAAGGACGAATGCCATGCCCAGTTATGCCACCAAACCCATCCTGACTGAAAAACCGGATACCCGTTGGACCCACCGGCCGTGGGGACACCAGAAGCAATTCGCGTACAATCAGGAATGCACCGTTACCTTTATTGTTGTCGAGCCTGACCACCGTCTCAGCCTGCAAAGCCATACCGGGCGGGCGGAACTGTGGGTCGCCCTGGATGATGGTGCCATCGTCCAGGTGGGAGATGAGATTATTACTGCCAAAGCCGGGGATGAGTTCTGGATCCCGCCCGGCACCAAACACCGTCTCAGCAGCACCGGATGTCGTGTGCGTGTGCTGGAGGTCGGGTTTGGCAACTGGAAACAGGAAGATATCACCCGCTACGAAGATGATTATGACCGCCCCCGTGAAGGGGAATAGGTCACAGGAAAAATGAAGTATTGACAAAGGGAGTGTTATTGGTTAAACTCTTATTTAAAGTCCTTAATAAAGGACTTAAACAAACTTCCTGACAAATTATTAGGAACAACTACATATCTCCCCAAACCATGACTGATACTTCCCAGGTATTTGATAATCCGTATCTCCTGTCGTTGAAATCAGAGATCTCATCGACAGCTGCCGTTCGCGCTCACAACCTGAGTTTGACCTTGAATTTGATTCGGGATCAGGGGATGATCACCCGCGCGGAGATCATCCGTATCACCGGGTTAAGCGCGCCAACCATTTCATCACTGGTAAATATCCTCATCGCCAGCGATTTCGTACGTGAAGGCGGGATCGGGCTATCATCGGGCGGGCGTAAACCGGTGGTTCTGGAGTTTAACTACGAAGCCCGCAAGATCATGGGGATTGATATGGGCGCGACCCATATCACCATCATTGTCATGAATTTAAAAGGAGAAGTAACCAAACACTTCTCCTGCCATATGGATGTGCTGTCAAAACCGGCTGAATCATTACAGGTCATTCGCACGGCAGTCGAAGGCATTCTGGCGGATTCAAACCTGACGGAAAAGGATCTGCTGGGCATCGGTTTTACCGTCCCGGCACCCCTGGTAAATGAAAAAACGGGTGAATTTATCACCCATTACATGCCCGCTTGGAAAGATATCCACTGTGTCACACCCCTGCTTGAGATCATCAAGGAAACACCCATTTATTTCGAAAATGATGCCAACGCCGCAGCCCTGGCCGAAAAATGGTGGGGATGCGGTATCGGGTACGACAATCTTGTTTACATTAAACTGGGTACCGGTGTAGGCAGCGGGTTGATCATCGACGGCACGGTCTACAAGGGATTCAACGGCACCGCCGGCGAGATCGGGCATACCACTATTGAAGCCGATGGGCGCAACTGCCGCTGTGGCAACCGGGGTTGTCTGGAAAGTTACATTGGCATTCAGGGTATCCTCTCAGATGGACGCCGGGCACTGGCCAATGATAAAAATTGGACCGGGCGTTTGGACGAACTGAATGTGAAGGGTGTTGTTAAAGCTGCCCGTGAAGGTAATCTTGAATGCGAGAAGATCATCACCACCGCGGGTTACTACCTGGGAATTGGACTGGCGAACATCATCAACCTGGTGGATCCCGGTCTGTTGATCCTGGGCGGTGATCTCGCGGACGCCGGTCAAACGCTGTTGGATCCGGCCCGGCAATCTCTGGTGGAACGTACAGTCGGTTTCAATACCCAGACCGATAATCTTGTCATCGGTGAACTGGGAAGTGATGCCGTGGCCATAGGTGCCGCCACGTTGGTCATCACCAACGCATTTCATGAAACGAACATCTACTCGTCCCTTGGTGGAAAGGAACAAAAGGCGTTCATTGACGCCTAGATTCTGAATTAAAAAATCATACAGAAACCGGATAAGGAACCGGCTTATGGGTCAGGAAATTCCAACCATCGCGGAGCCCTAACGCGATACTAAAAAGCCCATATCATCCCATTTTTCCTGCCCCCTTTCTTGAAAGAGAAAGGGGGCGACTTTTTGATAGTCGGTTGCGGTACTCAGAAATTTCGGTACACCCATTTTGCAACACGGACGGCTGGTTTTTTGGGAATCACTTTTCCAGAACGGACAGTACTGCCCGGGCAAGGTCCTCATCCAAGAACAGGTCAGTTACCAGACCGCATTTAACCAGGCAGGCGACGGCCACAGACGATTCAACACCACTTGCAGCCACCAGTACATTTTCCACCCGGCTGATCTGTTTCGCGGAAATGGACATTACGCGTTTGTTCATTGGATGGTACAGGAATCGGGCTTCACGATCAAAGAACCGCATACAGATTTCACCCACACAATCCATACCACAGAGTTCTGATAACGTTTCACTCCCGGGAATATCATCAAAAAAGCCGGATGTGGAAATGGGGCTAATGTCGCAAATGATGTGGGTTAATCTGTCCCAGCGGTTCGTAACCGGCCTGATCGAAGCATCATTCGAAAGAAGCTGGCAGGTCTGTTCTGTTTCAAGGACCAGAGGCGCGGGTAGATAATACGGCTGTCCGTTAAAAGCCGCGGCTATCCTTTCCACCTGCCTGTGGACCGGTGAAACCATCCCGGCAGGGATAAAAGATGGCTCGCCTGTAATGGCCACCACATCCACTTTTCGGTCTCGCGTCCGGGGAAACTGGCCCGCAACTTCTGCCGTCATTTCCCCGAATCCGACGCCCAGGCAATCGCCATTATTGATAACGGCATCCAGATGGAAGGCCAGGGCTGCCGCGGATGACTGGCACGTAATTGATGCGGATAGAGGATTGACAGGAACAATTTCAAGCCGGCGAAGACGTCCAAAAGCCTTCAACCGTTGGTTGAGGTCAGTATTTACACTCTGTGGATTGACCACTTCGATACGGACAATCCCCTGCTCACGCGCTTTTTGTAAATACAGGGCAACCAGAGAACGCGAAACGCCCAGCGATTCGGCTATTTGTTGCTGGGACAGGCGGCGTGAATAATACATATCCGCCACCTGCACCAGGATCGGGGTGAGGGTGGTGTTGATAGACCTGTTCATCAATTTTTGGGAGGGTGAAACTGTGCTTAATTGTATCCGTTCCCGGTAAAAATACAAACTGCTGAATGTATGGAAATGCCGGGATGCTGTAACAATTGGATCCGGATTATTGTTTTGATCTCAAAGTAATGGGTTTATTGTTCCGTTTTTTCTTCTTTCCCTTTTCCAAATACATCGCCCGGTCAGCCTGCTTGAACACTTCGGTTAATAGTTCTTCCTGGTTTCCAACGGCGAAGCCGATGGATAGACTCAGGTTCTGGTCATCCGGGAAGAGCTCATTGTGTTTGGCAATAACAGATTGCAAACGGTCCACAGCCTGACGGGCGGTTATTTCATTTGTTTCCGGCAGGATTACCACAAATTCATCCCCACCCATGCGTGCCACCATATCTTCAGGCCTGAAGCAGCTTTTTAATAAACTGGATACACGTTTAAGCAGGTCATCTCCGGCACTGTGCCCGTAATGGTCATTCACCCATTTTAAACCGTCCACATCCATGACGATCATGCTGATCGGGAATTGCCGCGACCGTTGCAGCCGTTTGATCTCGGCTTCGTAATACTGCCGGTTGTACAACCCTGTCAAAATATCGTGCATGCTCTGGAAATGAAGCTGGTCTTCCACCTTTTTACGGTAGGTGATATCGCGTGCCACCCAGATCACACTGTCATCCGTAAAGGGCGATACGTTGGCAGAGAACCAATGCTCATTGCCGTCGATGGTCAGGTTGTAATCCAACCGGATTGTTTCTCCGGTGGTCAGAACCTGCTGGATCGTATGTAATATTTGGGATGAAATTTCCCCGGGAAGTGTATCTTTAATGGATTTGTTGACAAGGTCATCCGGAGGGCGGGTATATAACCTGGTATTGGTTTGAGCCACTTCCCGGTAGTTCCCCTCGGAATCATAGATAATGATCACATCGGTCATGGCATTGAACAGCGAGCGCAGCTTGTTTTCTGATATTTTTAGCGCCTCTTCTGCTTTCTTTCTCTCTGTAATGAAGCGGGCTTGCTGAATATTCTGGAAAGCGGAACTTGATAAGTGGGATGAAAAGGTATACAGCGACCGGGTTATTTCCTCAAATTTTTGCTTGCTCATTTCCGGGATTTCCTGAAAAGCTGCCAGTGCATCGTCCCTGTTCAACCCGGTTTTCCCGATAAATTCTTCCAGAATCCTGGTGGAGGCTCTTTCTGTCCGTACCTGGCCGATCAGCCAGCTGGCAATATGCTGACCACCGACGATGATCGGTGCGCCGGCATGCAGAAGCCCGATGCTCTTGCAGCGGGTGACTTTGGAATGGTCCCGCACATATTCACAAAGCTCCGCGTCATTTCGGGTACAGAATTCCGCGCCGGTTTCATTTTGCCGGATGATCTCTCCGCATAACCGGCAGAAATTGCTCGGTCTTGTAATAGGAGTGCCATCCGGTTTGGTGATCAATGAACCAACGCCGGTGGCAAAGGCAAAATCATCCTGCATTTTTTGCAGATCGGTCAGGTTAAACAGATCTTCAATTTCAATGGTCCCGGGATTTTCCAATGGCCGGGTCAGAGCCAGCATTCGTTTTTCGAGGGCTACTTCCACTTGCTTTTGGGCGGTAATGTCCTGGATCACCCCGGCTGCCATGTACGGTCTGCCTTCAGTATCATTAATGGTTGAAGCCACAGAGTGGAGGAAAACCGATTGAGATTCACCCGGACGAACGAGTTCCATCGTGTTTTCAAAATCAACCGGATTCTTAATCCAATTTTTGAATTCGGTTGCCAGTAATGAATACTTCATCTGACCAAAACAAATAATCAGTTCATCAAGGGTGTGGATTTGGCCGGCGGGATCCATCCCCATGATCCGATAGAATTCATCAGATGCCCAGAATGTCTCATTGGACAAATCACATTCCCAGCTTCCAACCCTCGAAATCTTTTGAGCCAGCTCCAATCGTTTGCGGTTCTCCCGCTGATACTGTTCACTCTGTCGCCGTTCTGTAATATCACGGGCCACCCAGATGACCGTATCCTTTGTGAGCGGTGAAGCATTCCCCGAATACCAGTGCATTTGTCCTTCGATCAACAACGGATAATCGATGGTGGTCATTTCACCAGTATCCAATGCGTTATGAATTGTGTCCAAAATAACTGCTGCATCCTGAGGTTCAAATACGTCATTAACTGATGTTCCAGTGAATTTCATTGGATCACGGAAGGTCAGTCCGGCTTTTGTCGGGGCAATCTCAAGATAACGTCCATCGCGGTCCAGGATGAGGACAATATCTGTAATGGCCTGAAAGAGTGACCGGATCTTGTTTTCGGATGCGGTTAGCGCAGCTTCCGTTTGTTTCAAATAGGTGATGTCATGGAAGACAATAAACCAGCCTACAACAATATCACGGCGATCTTTAAAGGGGATGATGGATACATCGTAATCGTGAATGGTTTTCCTGTTCAACTTGATAAAAACGATCGCATCCTGGCCCCCTTTTAAAGATGTAAGAATGGCGGGCCAACTGGAAAAAACCTCTGAGGCATTACTTCCAATGGAAGCCCCAAATGGTTCAAAAAGTTCCCTGCCTTCCGGATTCATATCCATGATACGAAGATCCGGATCCAGCACTACCATTCCGTCCGGTGATGTTTCAGCCAGTTTGGCGTATCCGACGGTTGAATATTCCAGCAGATTGTATTTGAAAAAGCCGCGCATCACCAGAAGACTGCTGATCAGGAATGTGAAAGGCGTCAGATCAACTTCAATGTAACGGTAAGGAGACAGGATCTCGATGGCACAGGTTACGATGGGAATCAGATATCCCGCCAGGATCATTCGCGTCTGGTTGCGTGAAATGGATGTGGTATTTCCCATATAACGGACCAGAAGGAAAACACCGAAAAGCATCAACATGAACGTATAAACAACATTGACCCAGAACCAGCTTTCGCCGGAAAGCGCCGAATTTGGATCATACCGGTTTCCAAAGAGAAAGCCATATTGCGGGTCGGTCCATATAAAAATCAGGGTGATGACAGGCTCAATAGCAGCGAGCAAAAGATGGCGCAGCGAGAAAACCGCCGGCCGGAAGGTGAACTGGTGGGCAAAAATGAGCATGGATGGTGGAGCAATCACAATACCGGTATATGCCAGATTTATCCAGATACGGATGGAGCCGGCGTCTTCGGTCAACCAACGCATGCCGTACGCGAATGACCAGATGGAGAGCGCTGCCATAATGACTGCCAGAGCTTTTGCTCCTGGTGCGCTTTTCCTGCTCCAGGCGACCACACCCAGGATTAGACAGAAAATGGATGTGATGACCAGCGTATTGGCGTAAAGGTAATTCACTCCACCTCCGCTCTAAATAGGCAGTATCGCATCCCTGATTTTAAAGAAATGATCGCAGGTTGATTTGGAAAATCTCCCGGTTCTTTCCACAGTATTCGGTTCATTATCGAAAAAATCCAACTCTCCTGGTTACCCTCAATACGAACTGCCTTTAAAGAGAACATCGGGTACCGGTCTGCGATCACAACAGTAATGGTTATTGAATACTCTGTCTGAATGTCGGGAGGTGTAATGTTGGTGTGATTTTTAATGTTGCAATAGTGCTTTCTTTAAATAACAAAACATGCCCCGATTTTGAATAAAAGACGGGTAAATCTTTGAAAAACAATGCATTTCAGTTTCTTTTTATGTACAAGTCTGAAAACCCAACCGAAAAACAACAAGTTTGACAACCCGCATGTTCTTTTTATAATGAAAATACTGTTCATAGTGGTTGGAATCTTTTATAAATAGATTTTTTAGAATAAATCTGCATACCGTACAGCCTTCAACAACGGATATATGTTGAAAGCGATGATCTGCCACCAAAAATTGGTCGCTCTCCTGAGTTAGTGGGATATGGTGTCAGGGAGCTAATAGCGAAACCGGTCAATGATGAAGGCCGGTCGGCTGATCTTAAGCCATTTATGCCCGTGATATGTTCTGGGTGTAACCACGGGCATGAAGTACCTGACGGAAGGAGGTGATGCGGGGTTCCTAATTCCGGTTTGCCACCGGAAACAAGGTCAGGCAAATCACACAGAAAAAATAAATCCGAAGCCGTGCAGGTACGGGGGGAAAACTGAATTGTCTGGCTTCCAACAGAACTGGATTTTTCAGAAAACAGGAGGAATTCAAATGGTCACAAAAAGATGGTTTGTGATCCTGGTTCAGGCTGTGTTCGTGGTGATCTTCGCGATGGGAATGCTCTTCCCGGCAGGAATGATAGCCAGCGCCGGTGATGTTCCGCCGGAAGAAACCACTGAAAACACCGAAGAAGAAACTCCTCCAGAAGAAACAGACCCTGAAACAGAAACAGGAGTGACACAGGAAACCCCGGAAGCCGATGAATCACCGGAGGAAGATACGGCTGAACCGGTAGAGGAAGATACGATTGAACCGGCAGAGGAAAATGCAGCCGAACCTGAAGCTTTAGATTCCACCGAGGAAGTTACTGAAGGCGAACCTCTGGAGCCAACGGTGGACCTTGAACCTGTCGAAGAACTGCTTCCTGAAGTGGTACCGACAGAAGATCCTCTATTGATCCCATTGGTACCTTTGGCGGAAGATCTGGTGGATCCAGTAGAAATCGAAGAGCTTGATACACCGGCTGAAGTGCTGGCTGCTCTTCCCGAAGAGGGAGAGCTGGTGATTCTGGATGAAAATGGTGAGGCTTTACCTCTGGTGACGGCGGAAGCGGCAGAGGTGGTTGCAACCGGTGATCCCATGTGGTGCCCCGGTACGACAGAACCCGGTGGAACCGGTTGTGTGGATGGATTCGCGACGATTGAACTGGCCATGGACTATGCCAAAACCCACGGAACCGGTAGTTTCACCATCTATGTGGAAGAGACTTATAACAACACAGGTGTCCTTACTATAGACCAGACCGCTTTTCCATATGTGGGGGATGATTTCAATATGTTCCTGATTGGCGGTTGGGACACGCTGACCAACGAAATCGACTCGGCCAACACTCTGGACCAGGCGCTGGTCATACGAAACATCACCGGCTTTCTCACCATTGAGAATATGATCATCAACGGTTCCGGTCCGAATTCAACCATATACATTGTCGACTCTGAAGATGTGACCCTGCAGAATGTGGCTGTCAATAATTTCAACGGTTCACACAGTGTACGGGTTGATAACAGCCACCGGGTCACTGTTGCCGATTCTCAAATCGTTGAGAACTATGATGGTTACGGGATGATGATAACGGATAGCTATGACATCCTGATCATCAATAGCCTGGTTGCTGAAAATCACCGGGATGGTGGCATCTTCATGGACAACGTGCAGAATGTGGTTCTGGATACCGTGGATGTCACCTCCGGTGGAAATTGGTGCAACGGTCCCGGCTGCTCATTGGACGCCATTTATATTAAAGAAGGTACCAATGTTTTGTTGGATGGTGTAACGGCCAACAGCCAGTATGGAAGCGGGTTCCAATCCATCTTCTGTGATGGCTACCTCAGCCTGATTGACAGCGTGTTTGATGGAAATGGTGGTTTTGGAGTGTATATCAGGGTCAATGATGGACCTGTCAGTCTGGATGGTGTTTCTGCCGCCGGAAATGGGGATACAGCGGTTTATATTGAAAACATGCAAGATTCCGTTACCATCGAAAACAGTATTTTCAGCGACAATCATGGCAGCTACGGATTGGCCGTCATGGCGGATTCAGTTGGGATCAGTGATACACAGGTGGATGATAATGACCTATACGGCGCGTACCTGTGGGTTGATCAATGGGTCGAGATCCTGACCAGCACTTTTTCGGGGAATGAGAATGGTTATGGTCTTTATGCATTTACGGAAAACGATTACATCCTGATCGACGGATTCAACGCGAATGACAATGAAGGTTATGGCGCCCAACTGGATGCTGAAACCGACCTGATCCTCAGGAATGCCGCTATGAACGGTAACGATGAATATGGATTATATGCCCAGGCTGACCAGGGCACCATGCTGCTCGAAAATGTGTGGGTGAGTTCAAATGGTTGGGATACTACGGTAAACCCAAACGGATTCGGATTGAATCTGATCAGCATGGGAGATATGATCCTCAATGAAGTAGTATCTTACGAGAACTTTGATTACGGCCTGGTAGCGTATACCGATGGTACCCTGACCATCTCAGACGCTGAATTTTTTCAAAACGGCTGGGGCAACTTTTTTTCCAGTACGATGGACATGGATGGTTACGGCGCGCGTCTGATCAGCACTCTGGATATGACCATCACGGATACCATATTCAATTTCAACTACAACGAAGGGCTTCATGCCGAAGCCGGAATTAGTGGTGGTCCACATCCGACAACGGGCAATATCACGTTGGAATATGTGAATGCTGATTACAATGGGTATCCGGATGAAACCGCGCCGCTTGAAAACACCAATGCGTATGGGATGACTTTTATGACCAACGGTACGATGACCATCCATCACAGCACCTTTGACAATAACGGGTATTATGGATTGGCCGGTCAGGCGAATGAGGGTTTAATCATGACCTACAGCTCGGCCTCCGGAAACCTGGAAAACGGTACGGTGGTGCAGAGTCCCGGCAACATCGAGGTTACCTGTAGCGTCTTTAATGACAATGGAAGCATTGGTCTTGTGGCCGGTGCCACCGGGTTGGGCTCCAGCGTCACCTTGAACGGTGACCAGTACGAGGGGAATGGATTTGGTGATTACCTCGTTTGGGCTGGTGACCTCATTGAGAACACCGCCTATCCCTGCGGCGGTGGTACAACCGGCGGCGGTCCTGCTGGAGATGGTGGTCCCTATGTACCACCATGGCTGGCCGGTTTGATCCCGGTCACGGGTGGTGATTTTGTGTCACTCTCCTGCACCGGTGTCAGCATCCTGCAACTGCCCACCGGTGAAATGGTGGTCTTCAACCAGCCAATGTGCGGTTACATGGGAGCCCTTGAACCAGTGGTACCCGAAGATCTGCCGGGAGAACTGGCAGGAGGTTGGGAGTTCGTGAATGGATTCACAGTTTCGCTGTTGTTTGGTGAAGATGTGATCATCCAACTGCCAGCCGGATGGACGGATACACTGGCCTTCCCGATCCTTGAGGAACAGACGGGCGACGAATTCCACATTCTATACTGGGATGTGACGTCAAGCGGCGGCCTGGGAGATTGGGTTGACCTGGGTGGTGTAAAGGAAGCCTTGAAGTGGGTAAAGACGCATAACGCGGTGGGCACCTTCCTGCTGGTCCTGTGACCGGCCGGTGCCTGCGATCCCTCTTTCTCCCCCCTGAAAAGGGGGGAGAGTTTTCAATACCAGGGTTACTTTGTTTATTTCATTAGAGGTATGTAATTGTCCACACCAAGGTATATGGTTGTACCATTGAATTAATAACACTGAAAACAAACCAATTGACAATAAGTTTGACAACCTGCCCATTCTTTTTATAATGGAATTACCGTTTTTGGCAACAAGAAGTTTTTATCGTTTGGATTTATTGTTTTGATCAGCAGTCTACACGGCCTTCAACACATGTCATTGGTTGAAAGCTAAGAACTGCCACCAAAATTTGGTCGCTTTCCCTCCAGTACGGGATAAGGTGTCAGGGAGCCAATAGCGAAACCGGTCGATGTTTGAGGCCGGTTTTTGTTCTTTATGTGGAGGGTATCATGAAAACCTTTGCATAATGGGCGGGTTTACCCGTCGCCCAGGGAAATTACATTTATA
>CAYRHB010000052.1:0-4294 GCA_964424035.1 uncultured Leptolinea sp. | reverse complement strand
TTTTTTTTTGTGGGGTTTTTTTAAAACAAATTTAAAAAGGGGGGGTTTTACCTAGGCCACGGTAAATAAATTTTTTATCTGGAAGCCGATAATCCTCACAAGAGGGTTTTGATCATCGATGACGAAATAGAAACCGTCAATTTAATAAAATACATCCTGATGGACGCGGGCATGGATGTATTTTCGGCCACCACCGGAGATGAAGCCATAAAGCGGGTCACGGATAGCACACCGGATGTGATCCTGTTGGATTTGATGATGCCGGATATGGATGGCTGGATGCTCTTTGATGAGATACGCCGCCAGACAGCCGCTCCTGTGATTTTCTTATCTGCGCTGGCAGGCAAGGAATATGTGGTTCGCGGCCTCCGTTCAGGCGCGGACGATTACATAACGAAACCGTTCTACCCATCCGAATTGGTGGCACGCATTAACCGGGTGACACAACACCCTGGACGAATACATCTTTCACAGATATTCCGGTTTCCGGAATTTGGTCTGGTGATCGACAGCAACACACGCGAAGTGACCTATGCGGGAAAAGTGACCGTGCTGCCCACCCGTGAATTCAAGGTACTGGCGGCGCTGGCGCGCCGTCCAGGGCAGTGGGTTGACCTGGGAACGATCGCTTTTGATGTGTGGAACGATTCCCAGATCCGTGTTCAAAACCGGATCAAGTACCTGGTATTCCTTCTCCGCTCACAGTTGGAGAAGGATCCAAGGAACCCGCGGCTGATCGTAAGCCGTGAAGGCCTGGGATATAAACTGGCGGTATCCCCAGGTGCGGAACACCTGAAAGAAGGAGGTGATGTATGGCTTAAGAACGCCGGCTTGCCTGCCGGAAGCCGGGTCAAGTAAACTGCGCGGTAATTCTCTGGGATGTAACCGCACAGAGTGGGGGAAATAACCAAATTACCCGGTTCCAGAAAAATCCTTGTTTATTGAATCAAACAGGAGGAATTCAAATGGTCACAAAAAGATGGTTTGTGATCCTATTTCAGGCTGTGTTCGTGGTGATCTTCGCGATGGGAATGCTCTTCCCGACGGGTGTGGTAGTCAATGCCGAAGATGTTCCGCCGGAAGAAACCACTGAAACCACCGAAGAAGAGACTCCTCCAGAAGAAACAGTTCCTGAAACAGAACCGGAAGCAACACAGGAAACTCCGGATCCAGAAGTACCGGAGGAGGAAGCAGCTGAACCAACGGAGGAAGTTGTTGAAGGTGAACCCGAAGTTCTTGAACCGACGGAAGAACCTGAACTGGTTGAAGAGCTGCTTCCCGAAGTGGAGCCGACCGAAGATCCCCTGCTGATACCGCTGGTCCCGTTGGCAACAGGACCGCAGGATTCAGAAGAGGATGAAGAGCTGGATACCCCGGCCGAGGTGCTGGCAGCCCTGCCGGAAGAATCCGAGTTGGTCGTTCTGGATGAGAACGGCGAACCCCTGCCTCTGGTGGCAGTGGAAGCGGCTGAAGTGGTTGTCACCGGTGATCCGATGTGGTGTGCCGGGACAGACGTTCCGGGCAGCGCGTCCTGCATCACCTATACCACCATTGAGGCGGCGGTCAGCCATGCGCAATCGGCAGGCAATGCCGAATGCACGATCTATGTGGCGGATGACTACAGCAGCTCGTCCTATTCGACGATCGTAATCGACGAATCCTCGTTTGTGGACAGCGACTTCAATATGTTCCTGCTGGGTGGTTACGATCTGACATCCGGCAGCGCAACCTATGGAACGGTTGTTGGACAGACCTCGGTCCACCAGAATTTCTATGTTGATGACATCACCGGGTCATTGACCCTGGCGAATTTCATCATCACAGAATTCAACTCGTCCAGTTCAACCGTTTATATTGAAGACTCGGAAGATGTAACCATCGATAATTTCAACATCAACAACAAGGGCAGCGGGCATGGCATCCTGGTGGATGACAGCCACCGGATCACCGTATCCAATTCGACGATCACCGAAAAGAGTGATGGCTACGGTATCAAGATGACAGACAGCTACAAGATTCTGATCATCAACACCGACGTTAATGAGTACGGTAGAGATGGCGGTGTTTACATGAGCAATGTACAGGATGTTGTGCTGGATACCATGGCCGTTGATTCAAACGATGACCATTGTAATGGAAGCGGCTGTTCTTTGGATGCGGTAGCCTTCAGATACAGCACCAATGTTAAGCTGGATTCCGTGAAAGCCAACAGTCAGTTTGGGAACGGATTCTACTCGTACAGCGGTGATGGGTATCTCAGTCTGATCGACAGCGTGTTCGATGACAACATCCGCGGATACGGCATCTACATCAAGTCGCAGGATGGACCGGTCTATCTGGATACGGTTTCAGCCAGCGGGAATGATGAATATGGCGCGAAGATCCAGAACAAACAGGGTGTGACCATCGAAGATAGCACGTTCAACGAAAATGAAAATACCTATGGTTTGGACGTTGAAGCGGATACGATCGGGATCAGCGGCACACAGGTGGATAACAATGATGTCAACGGCGCATACCTGTGGGCTGACCAGTGGATCGAGATCCTGAAAAGCAGCTTCTCATACAGCGGAAAAGGTTCTGGTCTTTACGCGTCGACCAATGATGATTACATCCTGATCGATGGATTGACGGCGGATGGGAATGAAAACTATGGTGCAAGCCTGGATGCTGAAACAGACCTGATCCTCAAGAACGCGACGATTAATGAAAACGATGAGGAGGGTTTGTGGGCGGAGGCTGACAAGGGTTCCATGCTGCTCGAAAACGTGGAGGCGAATGGGAACGGCTGGGATTTATATTCTCCTGATGGCTATGGAATGTACCTGCATAGCAAGGATGATATGACCCTGACCAATGTCACCTCCAGCGGCAACTTTGATTTCGGTGTGAACGCTGACACTGACGGTGCCCTGACCATCTCGGACTCTGAATTCAATGAGAACGGCTGGGGCAACTGGTGGTACAGCTGGTGGGAATATGATGGTTACGGAGCACATCTCGTCAGTGCTCTGGATATGACCATCACGCAAACCACCTTTAACTTCAATTTTAACGAAGGCTTGTATGCAGAAGCCGGAAGCGGCGGTGGTCCCAGCCCCATGGTGTTGATGGGCGGCGGCGGTCCACCCCCACCTCCACCTCCTCCTCCAACCATTGGCAATATCCTGCTGGAGAACGTGAGTGCCGACTACAACGGATATCCGGATGACAGCTCTATTTATGGAAACCCGTATTCATTCGGCGCAGACCTAACCACCAACGGTACACTGACCATCCATAACAGCACTTTTGACAACAACGGTGCTTATGGATTGTACGGTTCAGCCAAAGATGGCATCAGCATGACTTACAGCTCGGCCTCCGGCAATGGTTCCGATGGCGCCATTCTTGAGACTCCCGGTGACATTGAGGTCACCTGCAGTGTCTTCAATGATAATGGCAGCATTGGTCTTGCAGCCGGTGCCTACGGGTTGGGTTCCACCGTCACCCTGAACGGAGACAAGTTCAGCGGAAACGGTTGGGGAGACTACATGGTTTGGGCTGGTGAGCTCATTGAGAACACTGCCTATCCCTGCGGCGGCGGTACAACCGGCGGCGGTCCTGCTGGAGATGGCGGTCCCTATGTACCACCATGGCTGGCCGGTTTGATCCCGGTAACGGGTGGTGACTTTGTGTCACTCTCCTGCACCGGCATCAGCATCCTACAACTGCCCACCGGCGAAATGGTGGTCTTCAACCAGCCGATGTGCGGTTATATGGGAGCCATTGAACTGGTGGAACCTGAGGACCTGCCGGGTACCCTGCCCGAAGGTTGGGAGTACATGAATGGATTCACAGTTTCGCTGTTGTTTGGTGAAGATGTGATCATCCAACTGCCAGCCGGATGGACGGATACACTGGCCTTCCCGATCCTTGAGGAACAGACGGGCGACGAATTCCACATTCTATACTGGGATGTGACGTCAAGCGGCGGCCTGGGAGATTGGGTTGACCTGGGTGGTGTAAAGGAAGCCTTGAAGTGGGTAAAGACGCATAACGCGGTGGGCACCTTCCTGCTGGTCCTGTGACCGGCCGGTGCCTGCGATCCCTCTTTCTCCCCCCTGAAAAGGGGGGAGAAAATTTGTATGTATCAAATATCCGTCCCCGAACTCTAAGAATGTGTCCGGGGACAGATTATTAACGGTTTCCATCTAAAGTGGATTTGGTTCACAGATTGAATGTTCCAGGAAAACCGGGGTGTCAAGGCTAAGTAGAAATGTCCTATTATTGGCTAAATAGAAATGTCCTATGT
>CAYRHB010000051.1:0-24223 GCA_964424035.1 uncultured Leptolinea sp. | reverse complement strand
TTGGTGTGATCGGTATATTACTGAATTCGCCATTCCTGGCACTTTTTTCATTAAGCTATTTCCCGATCTTCAACATCATGAGCTACGCCGAAGAGCAGGACCTTTTCCTGCGCTATGGTCAGCCGTATGCGGAGTATTGCAAACGAACCGGCGCTTTCTGGCCGAAAGAAAAGGAGTGATGGAATGGCTGAAAAAATTAAAGATGTAAAACCACCGCGTGGTTTTTCCCGTGTATTATGGCGCATCCCGATCTTTTTTTACCGGGTTGGACTGGGTGGTTTACTTGGGAACCGCTTATTGCTGCTTAAGCATCAGGGAAGAAAGTCCGGTTTACCCCGGCAGGCTGTGATCGAGGTGGTCAAAATTGACCGCGAATCCGGATGTTATTACGTTGTCTCCGGGTTCGGTCCAAAATCAGACTGGTATCAGAATGTGGTTGCCCATCCGGACGTTTCGATACAGGTGGGTTCCAGACAAATGGATGTGCAGGCGGTTCCAGTCCCTGTACCTCAAAGGCAGGAAGTCCTTCTGGATTACAACCGGCGTCACCCCGGGGCGTTGAAAACTTTTTCACGCATCCTAGGATATGCCATCGATGAAAGCGAAGCGGATGTGAATTTTCTGGCGTCGATCATACCCATGATCCGGTTTGTACCGGTGAAATCATCAGTTAAGCGAAATTAAAACAAGGAGCTGTGACCCTGTGCTTTTGTACAAGATTATAGTTGCTCATATTTTCTCGAAATCCAATATACATTAGAGGAATTTATTCCTGATCTTTTCCCAAATAGGGAGATCAATTGGATCAACCATTCCTGGATGATTCTCGTCGCCCCATAATTTTTTGTAAATCATTGACCAGGGGACGATTTTTCGGATTTTACCTGAAGATTCCATCATCGTTTTCCCTGATTCATTTACTTTTTCCACTTGATCAATAAGTTCCGAATCGAACCCCACTGCTTTTATCAAGTAGACAAGCATAGATGGACATACGATATGGTTATATACAAATTTCGCATCCCGATTCATACCCTGAAGACGACCGTACGCCTGGTTAAAATCATAGTTGTACAGAAAACAGAGCCAATGTTCTTTTTGGGTTGTGTAATAGACTCTGCTACTTATGACAGGTTTATCCGATTCTAATTTTTTAATAACATTTCTAAATTGATCTATCGAAATTCTTTTTTCCACAATTTCCTCAGTGATGCCTTATTTATCTTATTTCAAACCCATCGAAAAAGGATGAGCCGCGCATGTAAACATTCGGGATACTCTGCGGTACGCAGGGGAATGGGGTATATCCGCACTGCTGGTACTGGGTGGCGCAGTACACGCTGAAATTGCCGAACGGGCAGGGTTCTGTCGGCAGGTTGACGTAATTTGCCGGCAGCAATAACCGGTCAGGCAGGGTTTTTGGATCAGCTGAATTGACCAGCGCAAATACCAGGTACAGGCTGATCAGGCAGGCTGCGGCAGGTGCCGCAAAACGCGCGACAGGTTTCAATCCGCCGCGGAAGAGACTTGCCCCGAGTATCACGATCAATACCAGGCCAGTCATCAATACACCGTTGCCGAACCGGTAGCGCGGTACACTGAAGAACCAGAACAGGATACCGGCATATATAACCAGCCAGACAGGCCAGGCGAGTGTGAATTGGTGGAACCAATTCTTTGCCTTTGTCCGGAAGAACAGGAATGCAGCCAGAGCGGACAATCCGAAACCAAAGGGGGCAGCGGCCAGTGCCATTAATATCAACTGCCGGTTTTTTGACAGGTCGTCAAACCACATGGGTGCCCACTTTGTCACCGGCATGGCGAGCACTTCTTCCTTGTCAGTCCGCGGAAAGCGCGCCCAGGCAACAATCCATTCTGCCTCATCCCGCACACTTTTCTCGGGCATCTTCCACGAAACATCAAACACATCCACCACAGTCTGGGGATAGACGAGATAGCCGGAGAGGATCACATTCCGCGCCAGCCAGGGAACCCACAGGAGCAGGGCAAATCCGGCTGTCACCATAAGGCTGCGCAGTCCTTTCGCTGACCGGATGCGTGATACCAGCAGCCAGGCAGTGACCAGAAGCAACGGGAAAGCCGATAGTTTGATGGATACAAGCAGTACCGGCAGGCTGATCAGCAGAACATGCCGCCAGTCCCAATCTACGGATGGTTCTTCACGGGTTTCGACCCACAGGCTGAGAATTACCCAGGTGAGCAGAGTGACCGGAAGGTCGGTTCCGGTGGAGGATATCTCCGATGCCAGAACATAAAAAGTCAGCGGAATGAACGCGGTTCGCATCCAGGCGCTTAAATAAAATTTTCCCCGGAACAGATCCTGAATTCCTCCGGCAAACCAGACCAGGCTCAGGGCGGACAACAGGGCACCCACCAGGTGAAAAGATCTGAAGCCAAGGAAGGCAAAGCTAAACCCCGCTTGAAGCGGAAACCAGTTGGAGTTATATGCCAGCCGTGAATGCAGGTTCCCCAATCCGGGAACTGCCGGGAACGTCTCGATCCAGCGGATTGCCTGGGCATGGTAGAGGCCGGTATCGGAGTTCCCCGGCTTCAGGGTTGCCAGCACCAGCGTCGTTATTAATGCGATACTGACGGTCAACCAGGTCAGGGGATGAATATTCCTGAAATCACTGATCCAGCGCGTATACCAGTCCCGCCTGTATCGCAGCAGCCAGATAAGCAGCAGGATCGCCCCTGACAGAAGAAGGATGGCTGCCATTCTGTCTATCGGAAAAAAAATGGAAAAGAGGGAGGTGAGAAATACCAGAGGGATGAACCCGGCCAGCGTGGACAGGAACAAGGAGGGGGATAATGTCTGTTCCAGGTGCAGCACTCGGTTAAAGGCGGCAAGAAAGCCGGCGCCATAGAGAACCAGCAGTAGAAATGTATAAACGCTCACAAGAGCAACCGCCAGCATGGTCTATTTCCCCCTGACAATGGCATCGGTCATACGTGCCACCCGAGCCATGAACGCTACGTCATGCACACGGACGATATCAGCCCCGCGGGCAATCCCCACAGCCACGGCGGCGGCTGTGCCTTCAAGCCGGTCTTCCGGCGGAAGGTCCAATGTATATCCGATGAAAGATTTTCGTGATGGCCCCAACAGGATCGGGAAACCCAGGGCTTTGAACTCATCCAGGCGGTTGAGCAATTCCAGGTTCTGTTCCACCGTCTTGCCAAACCCGATGCCGGGATCAAGAATGATGTTCCCATCTTTAATACCGGCCACGCGGGCTATTTCCACACTTTGCATCAACTCGCGTTTCACGTCGTCGATCAGGTTTTTATATTCCACATCCACATATCGGCCCAGTACAGCCCGTCCGGCCTTGCTGCGGTTGTGCATCAATACAACCGGAACAGATTCATGGGCGCAGACCTGAGCCAGGTTGGGATCAGCCTGCAATCCCCAGACATCATTCACCCAATCGGCACCTACATCAAGCGCCGCCTTTGCGGTGGACGCCCGGTAGGTGTCGACCGAAATCAGGGCTGGTAGATCCGCCCTGACCAGGGCTTTAATCACAGGCAATATCCGGTCAAGTTCCTGTTCGGCGCTCACGGGTTCAGCTCCGGGTCGGGTGCTCTCGCCCCCCACATCCAGAATATGGGCGCCGGAACGGATGAATGCGTCGGCCTGTGTCAATGCGGCTGTTACAGGATCTTGTGAGGTGGCCAATCCATCGCCGGAAAAGCTATCCGGTGTTACGTTGATGATCCCCATTATGTAGGTTTGTTGACCGAACTCGATGCGCGGTTTCATGGTAATTTATGATCCCACCGGTTTTACACCGTTCGTGTTCTGACGTCCAAGCAACTCAGCCACGGTATGTGTCATTCCGGGGATGATCAGATCGGGTTCGAGGTCAGCCAACGGCGCCAGAACGAAAGCCCGCTCGCTGATATGAGGGTGTGGAATGACCAGTTCATCAGACTTGAACATCAGGTTGGAATACAGCAGTATATCGATGTCAATCAGGCGGGGTCCGTACCGCACGGAGGGTTTGCGGCCGAGAGTTGTTTCCACCTGTTTCAGGCGGTGTAGTAATTCCAACGGGGTGAGGGTGGTTGTTATTTCCCAGACCTGATTAAGGAAATCCGGCTGGTCGGCCATTCCCCAGGGTGCGGTTTCGTAAACCCGTGAAGTCTTCGTGATAATAGTAAATTGGGATATGGCAGTCTGGGCGGCGATTAGATTCGCTTTTCGGTCTCCCAGATTGGTACCAACTCCAAGAAAAGCACGGGCTTCTTTCATACCGGCATCACCACAAAGGCTGAACCGGGTTCATCTTTACCGGTCTGCACCAGTACCCCGGGGTCGTTGCGCGATCCGCTGACTTCTTTGGCCAGTCTGAGCAATACCGGAAAAAGAGAGCCTCCGGTAATCAAACGGTCTTCCGGCCAGTCTGAGATCTCTGGTTTTTCTGAAGCCTGGATTGCCAGCCAGGGACGGAGTGGTTGTTTCGGCGGTAGGCGGAGATCCGGCACTTCTTCCTCTGGTGATGGTTCTTCCGGCGGGATTGAAGCGATCAGGTTGGAAGCCAGGTGAGGAATATCTGAAATCCCTTCCGGGACAGTGATCCGTCTGCCTAGCCTTGTGCGGGGAGACAGGTTTAATCGCCCGACCGCGCCGGGATTGGCCAGAATGATGGCACAGGAGAGATGGGCGGATACCTCAGCCAGTATTCCAAGTGACAATTCTCCAATTTCCAACGCGCGTGTCAGAGAAAACAGGCTGTTGGTCTCCATACCGGGGATGAGCGGCCATTGGATGAGAGGACCGGAAGCCGAATCCAACCTTCGATGGAAAAGGGCATTTGCATTGTCGGTAAACAGCTGGATCTCGTTTATTTGCCCGGATTTGATACCGGCGCTGGTATAAGCAGCCGGCAACAATTCATCCAGCGGGGTTCCAGCCGGAAGCATGATACCGGTGATCAGATACGCTTCGCTCATTGGCCGCGCACCGCGTTGACCAGATCGGCCAGCAAACCATACGCTGTGGTATCCGGGCTCGGGTCTCCCTCCAGAATTCCCAGACCGGGCAGGACATCGGTTTCAAATTGAACGAATGAACTGGTTCCATTGACGGAAAACATCGGTGATGTAGGCCGGACGCGTTCAGGTTTTACCCGTGCCACAAATTTTCCCTTTTCATACCGGGCAGAACATACAAGTTTCCAGCGTTCACCGGCAGCCCGGGCTTCCTGGATCATTTTCGGTGTGATATCGCGAATACCTTCGCGCTCGACCTGGTCCGGTTTCAAAGGAATTCCCATGACTACCGTGGAAAGGGCACAGACTTTAATTGTCGCGTCCCAGCCATCGATATCGGCAGAAGGATTTGTTTCTGTGATGCCAATTGACTGCGCGTAGCTTACGGCCTCATCAAAGGTTTTCTCCTCTTCCATTAACCCAAGCAGCAGGTTTGTACATGAGTTGAGGATACCGGTGAACCCCTTCAGTTCGATAGCCGGGAGCGGCCCGCGGAAAAGTGAAAAGATTGGAGCCCCATCCATCACGGCAGATTCAAACATGAACCGTTTCCCCTGTATTTTTGCCAGAGCGGTCAACTCATTGAATGCATGGACGACCGGTCCTTTATTGGCAGTGATGGCATGCATCCCACATTCCAGGGCAGTCTTAAGATGGTCAGCCGCCGGCTGTCCCGTTTGATGGTTGACGGGGCTGTTCTCGAACATCACATCCGCGTTGCTTTGGCGGATGAAGTCAAACGTGTCAGTCACGGCCTTGCCTGTATGAAAGCGCTCGATGGATCCGCCCGATTTTAGCGTTGAGATCACCTCTTCCATGGGAAGACCGTCTGGATTCAACGCCATTCCATGCCGCCCGGTGGCTATACCCACTATTCGGGTTGTAAAACCATATTCATCATCCAGCAGGGTTTGTTTTCTCTCAAGCAGGCGGGCCAGGGCTTGTCCGACATTTCCAAAACCGACAAAGATCAATGATAGCGTGCTCATGGGCATATCCTCAAATCCTGTAAATTTTTACAGTTCACATTATACAGGCGGCCAGGGAAATTGACGGCGGTCTTTGACCGGAACCGGAAAAGTCCCTTCTGTTATCAACCGCAGAGCACGGTTGGAGAGTGCCTTGATCTCACTTTTTCGAAGGTAATCCTTAAGGGAATTGAAAACCGGAGCATCCGGTTCAATTTCCGGCAGCAGGAAACGCAAGTTTTGTAAATATTCTGCTGGGATTGGCTGACCGGCGAAATCCCAGATAACTGTACGGAGTTTATCTTCCACATGAAAGCAAACCCCATGGTCGATACAGTAGGTTCTCCCATCGGCTCCCTGCAGGATATGACTGCCTTTGCGGTCGGCGTTATTGATCAGGAGGTCAAAAAACGCGATCGATTTCAACCGCTCCTTCTCTTCCACAGTGAGGTTAAAATAATGGCGATTGGGATCGTGGTCAATGAAGTATTGTACTGATCCCCTGCCATATGGAAGTTTTTTTCTGCGAAAGACTGTGGGTGGGACAATACCCCACTGGAGTGCTTCGCTCAGGATATAGGCCGCCACTTCACGTTTGGCAAGGCTTCCGGCAGGAAAATCCCAGAGCGGTGTTTCGCCACGAACCGGTTTATAGACCGCTTTCATCTCACCGGAGGGAGTATCCAGTGAGAGGAAAAATGTGTAATTGGAACTGTTGACGAATTGTCCGGCCAGTGAACATGGCGCGGTCAGTAAAATCTCCAGAATCTGTTCTCTGTCAGACAGAAGAGACATTCAACTCAATGTTTATGGCCATTCTTTTTGGGACAGAAATGGCCTTCGGGTTCCATGGGTTCACCACATTGTGGACATATGGGACGACCACGCCCGGTGACTTCCAATCCCCAGGCGCACAGTGCCATGATCTGGCTGCGTGTACACCAGATGCGGACAATGCTGGCTTCTTCCTGGTCCAATTCATTCGCGAGAATCTCACGGGCGACCAGAATGATCATATCCCGGTCTGGATCGTAGGCCAGCCCCAGTTCACCCACCCGGAAGAGGGGATCAACTGGTGGGTTGATATGCATCTGGGTTTCGTCATATTCGGCTGATGCCGGTGGAAGATTGGGGTATTTACCGGCAACTTCCTCCAGATATTCCTCCAACCCTATGGCCAGTGATTGGATCTGTACTTTTTCAACCAGTAGTGAAACAACCTTCTCTTTTTGCCTTGCCTGAAGGTAAAAAGTGCGCTGCCCGGGTTGCCCGATGGCGTCTGTGGTAAGGAGAATTACAGGATCCAGATCCAGATCAATACCGGTCATATTCATTCCTTTCAATATAAAAAAGTATACCAGACCGGAAAAATCCGGTATATAGCCTGTAGAAAATTATGCCTGAATGGACAATCCACTTTTCTCTTCATCCCAACGCAGACCTTCAATTTCAATCTCGAATGGGATGAGCACAGGAATGGTCTGCTTCAACACACCGATATCACCGGTTGTAAAAAGTTTGATGGTTCGGGAACAGGATCCTGCCGGTGCGGTTTCACTGATGACGCGGGTAGCCTGTCGGGCTACTGCAGGAGCAGGGTCAATCACGCGTACATTCGGCCCGGTAATCTGCTGGATCAATGGTATGACGAATGGAAAATGCGTACAACCGAGAACCACCGTATCAATTCCCTGCCGGAGCATCGGTTTGAGGGCTTTTTCTAATATCTGCCGGGTATATTTACCATCCAACCGGCCGGCTTCAATCTCTTCGACAAGACCCGGACAGGTATCCTCCAGTACGGTCACACCACTGGCAAAGCGTTCGACAACCGAAGCATACAACTCTCCCTGAAAGGTAGCCGGAGTGGCAATTACTCCGACCACACCCGTACGGGTATATTCCGCCGCCGGTTTAACAGCCGGTTCCATTCCGACAAAAGGAATCTCGGGGAAAGCTTTTCGAAGCTCGTGAAGGGCTACCGCGGAGGCTGTATTGCAGGCAACAATGATGGCGCCACAGCCCTGTTCAAGAAGCCAGCGTGTAATTTCGAACGAAAAAGCCTGAACCTCTTCAAGGGGACGAGGTCCATAGGGAACATGAGCCTGATCGGCAACATAAATAAAGGAATGGCGGGGCAAGACATCCTTTAGAGAACGGAGAACTGATAAACCCCCGACACCTGAATCAAAAATTCCTATGGCCGGACAGACGTCCAATTAGTATTCCTCCGGGTTGGCTGCCCGGATGAACGCGTAGAAAAGTGCCTGGTCGGGCTCGGAAGCGGGAAGGCATTCATGATGCCATTGAACACCCATAAAAAAAGGATGGAATAGAATTTCGATACCCTCTATTAAACCATCAGGTGCCATGGCTGAAAGCGTCAGGTCCGGAGCCAGGTCTTTCACCCCCTGGTGGTGCATGCTGTTAACTTTCATCTGACTGAGACGGGTAATGGCTGTGAGACGTGTATTTACATGGATCATCACGGAATGCGCCAGATAATCACGCGGGTACGTATTCTGGCAGGAGTGGCGAAGCGCACCGGGCAACTGGTCGGCAATATCTGTGTAAAGTGTGCCGCCAAGTGCTGCGTTTATCACCTGCATTCCTCGACAGATGCCGAAGAGGGGGATCTTTTTGGCCGCGCAAAATTTTGCCAGGGCAATTTCTATGGTATCCCGAACCGGATCCACTCCGTATACCTTCGGATGCGGTTCGCCACCAAAAAGGATAGGGTCAATATCACCGCCGCCGGTGAGGAGTATCCCATTCATGCTTTTCATGACAGCCGGAAGCTCTTCAACGGGAGAGTTCATCGGGAACGGGACTGGATCACCTCCTGCGTTGCGGATGGAAGTGAAATAGGCTTCCTTCAGGTTTAACCCTTTTGTACGGTCATGATTCTCATCAGAGCTGACTGTCACACCTATAATCGGTTTTGCCATATATGCGTCTCCCAATCCTGATTAGCAAAAGGGGTGCAACCTCGGCGTATAGGCTGCACCCGGATAAAAGCATAAGCGAGGTGAAACTAAGAGAACTTCTGTTTAAGGCGGGCGGATTTGCCCGTGCGGCCACGGAGGAAGTACAGGCGGGCGCGGCGCACAACATTGTGACGTTCAACGACAACTTTATCCAACCGGGGTGAACGGGTCATGAAGGACCTTTCCACACCGATTCCATTGCTGGCCATGCGGCGAACAGTAAATGTGGAATTGGTGCCATTATTCTTGACATAGAGAACGGTACCCTTGAACTCCTGGATACGTTCGCGGTTGCCTTCTTTGATTTTCACATGAACCGAGACAGTATCTCCGGCTCGCAGTTCGGGGATATTCGGATTAACAGGAGCCTCAACGGCTTTCAAAAGGTCGCTCATTGTTATTATTCCTTCCAAAAAATTACCAGTTCCACGTCGCCGGAAAATACTGCTAATCGGCGCGACCGCAGATTATATCATGATTCTTTATATGAAGTTAAACTTGACCAATTCAATTGACCAATTCAATTTTTAAGAAATCCAATCATCTTATTAATAAGAACGCAGGGATGGACAACCATCCATCCCTGCATCCGTTCCAACTTGTCAGGTGTTTGCTTACTTTAGATATTTTTCCTCGACTGCCTGCACAAACAGACTGATCCTGCGCCCGTCCTCCAATGTTCCGGAGAATTCCCATAAGGGCTGTAAGGTGCGCGCGGGGTGGTTCTCATCCAACACGCCCCCACCGAACTCCATGGAGAAATACACCAGACGTGCCCCGGTGATGTTCACCTGACCACGCACCAGATCTGACACACCTTCCATTGGACCAACTTCCATCAACCGGGTCGATAGGAATTCCTGCCCTTCTTCTGGTTGGCCGCCGGATATTTGAATCTCACGGATGACTGGGTATCCGTTTATTTTTTCTTTTAATAGCGCCCCTTCCACATAGAACTGACCGTCCGGTGATGTGGGAGGATGAGCAAAAGCTTCCGGTGGGTTATTCATTGAGTTTTTAAGTATGTATTTTGTACCTTCCTGATCCGTCAGAACATAGGCGTTCCTGCCGTCCACCTGGAAGGCATCGATGCTACCCTGCCATCGGGTGATTCTTTCATCCGGGTCTACCCGCTCCCAGTGATCAACCTTGATCACCGGATTTCCTGCTTCGACGCCGTATGTGCCCCAAAGACGAATCATCATCCGCAGATGGCTTTCCAATCCCGAGAGAGTATCACCGCGAAGACCGGCTGTCCAGTGGTTTCCGGTATCCCTGTTTTCAACAACCAGAGAAAACTGTGGAACGCGGGTGCCATCTGTTTTAACAAGGAGAATGCCGGTAATTTCACCTTCAACACCCTCTATCGGGTCTCCAGATTTATATGGAGTTTCCACAGAAGGTCTCCCACTAATGGGAGATCCCGGTTGCAGGTTGTCAAAGCCACCGGTGGTGACATTTCCATGCAGGTCGGGGTAAGCGGAACACATGTCTCCTTCACCACCGCCGCCACCACCTCCACCGCCGCCTCCCCCTCCGGCACCGATGTCAGAATAGCTAAAGCTTGATGAGAAAGTAGCGCAGATCGAAGGTCCCACGTAGATGGACGTCCAGTCAATCAGTCCATCATTGTTAATCCGGCCGGAGATCGAAGCCGGTTCTCCATCCGGCAGGTCCTGCGGAGCATTAGCCAGGGAATAAGTCTGCCCTTCCATTGTATTGATGCTAAATCCACTACCATTTTTTTTCAAAGTTCCGGTGAATCCCAGTGTTTGGATTTCAGGAACAATGTTTGCCGGCTCAATGGTCTCAACCATAAGATGGGTTTCAGAAGCCATCGTACCGGTTATGTGCATCAACTCCTGATTTTCAGACGTAATACTGGAAATATTCCCTTCAAGCACTACGTTCCCCAGGACAGCCAATGGTTGACTGCCATCGGCGGGGGTCAGAAGCTGTGGCACGTCAATAAAATCCACCCGGTCACCGGTTTTATATTGCCGGATCCATCTCTGATCATTGGGGACCGGATATAAACGGGAAACCTGATAACCGAATCGACCGCCCAATTGTCCATTCAGCAGAGCCTGCCAGGCATCGGACGCCGGGCGCAATGGATAGGTACCCTGTTTTTCAAGTTGGACAATCTGTCCGCGGATTTCCAGTACTTCACCATCTGAACCAACAGTTACCAAAAACTCCGGATTGTTTTGATCGGCGGATAATAGGGGAGCATCGGTATCCAGCAGACGAATAATTCGCACCTGCCGGGCAGACAGGATACCGGGTTCCACGACATACGAGAAATCAAGCAGGCCACTTTTTGACAGAAACTCAGTTGCTTTCCTGGACATTGTCTCGAACGAACAGGGTGATCCATGGTCATTATCTGATTTGAAAACATCCGGGCGATAGGTAAATGACCGATCATGCCCGTAAACATTCAGGAATGATTTCCCGTCAATTACCTGATATGACTGGAAGTCGGTTTGACCGGATGTGCCCCTGTAAACATTCCCCTTCATACCAAAGTGATCTGCCAGCTGACGCGCAGAATCGGGGTTTAACTCATCCATACCACTGGTCCGGTACACTGCCGCGGATAAAGGTCCGGGAGGTAGTTCGGTTTGCAATGTCCAATTTGCATCAGGGAATTGTTCGCCCAGGTTGGCACTGGCCAATACACTTGAAGGTCCAAGCAATGGCAGGAAAACAAGATTGGCAGGTTCAATCTGTTGTGTAGGAAGAGAAGGTGTTTCCACTTCGGGGATTACGGTCGTAACAGCCATAGGTTGGCCTGGTTGGCGAAAGAAAGGTAATCCAAATAGAGCGATGAGGATCACAACCATACTTCCAGCCAGGGCTAACCACAATCCGCGACTGGCTGGTTTGGGAACCCGATTTGCCGGATGCTGCTGGCGAAGTTTCAGACTGAGAGTATTTACAAACCTTGGATCAGGGGGATTGGATCTTGCCATATGGTTTAATTCCCCGGCGAGTTTCTTGTCCTCTTCTGTCAGATAATCAGTTTCATCCACTGAAAAGTGGTTGGATTTATCTGAATAGTTTTTCATATCCGGAGTATTCATGACTCCTCCATTTCTTCCACTGCAGCAAGTTGCCCACGCAGATCTTGAAGGGCACGGTAAATCAGATTGCGAACCGCTCCTTCGCTTTTTGACAGGAGATTTGATATCTCAAGCGTATTGAGTTCTCCAAAGAAACGGAGACAAAGAGCCTCAACCCGGTCATGATTGATCGATGTTAAGGCACGGGTAACCTGTTCCAGCCACAGTCGCTGATCTACAGTCTCTTCCAGACTGCCGGTCGGATATTCAGACATATCGATTTCCGGCAGGGTGGACCGGCGGTAATGGTCGGCCAGTTTCCGACGGGCAATGCTGAACAACCAGACAGGAAAACTGCTTTGGTGGCGGTATCCTTTGATTCCTTCCAGAGCCGCAAGGAAAGTGAGCGAGGTAAGATCTTCCGCCTCCTCTCGGCTGCCTGTGCGTACCAGGTGGTAGGCATACACTCGGTTTACATAAGCACGGTAGAGCGCATCGAAGGCCTGTGGATCTCTGGCTGCCTGCGATGCCAACCCCGATTCATCGAGTTCCGTTTCTTGGATGGATAACACGTTCCCGGAGAATGAACGTATCAGCCACTGGATTATGGCATTCGGAGGGATTCTTTGGTGCAACGTTGCAATCAAATTTGTCATTGTTCTTCCTTGTAAAACAGGGTTATGCATGGATGCTGCTATGAATATAGTCGTGAAACGCAGCCATCTGTCACACCCTGGCTATAGCGCATTTCCCCCTGGAAAACGTTTGATTTTATTCGAGGGAAGACCGAATGGACGTGATTATCTCAATATTGATTCCGGGGACGGATGCCAGCTGTTCGTCGCTGGCTGCCAGAATATTCTCAACGGATTTGAATTGTTTCAAAAGCGCTTTCCGTTTCGCGGGGCCTATGCCTTTTACTTTATCCAGCCGGGATGCCAATCCTTCTCTTGTACGACGGGCGCGGTGTGCTGTGATGGCAAAGCGGTGGGCTTCGTCACGTACCCGTTGAACAAGGTACAAACCCTGCGAATGGCGCGGAAGGATCACCGGATCAGATTGATAAGGAAGGAATAACTCCTCTTCCTGCTTGGCAAGCCCGGCCAGACGGAATAACCCGGCCAACCCCAATTCATCAACCACCTTGACTGCGCGGCTCAGCTGACCTTTGCCCCCGTCAACAATCAACAGGTCAGGAAGTCGACCGAAGGAATCATCTTTCTTTTTCCCGACCTCGGTTTGTTCCTGGTAAGACAACCAGCGTTTAAATCTGCGGGTGAGCGCTTCTTCCATGCTGGCAAAATCGTCCGGACCCTCAACGGTTTGGATGTTAAAGCGACGGTACATCTTTTTGTTCGGTACACCCTGTTCGAAGACCACCATGCTGGCCACAGAATTGGTTCCCTGTGTATTGGAAATATCAAAGCATTCAATTCGATTGGGTGGTTCTTCCATTGAAAAAGCCTGTTGAAGCTCAGTCAGGGCTTCCGTCTGCCGGTTGGTATCTGCCTGCCACTGGTTGCGTAAAGCGGTAAGAGTTTCTACAGCGTTACTGGAAGCCATTTCCACCAGATCTTTTCCCTGTCCGGCAGAGGGAACCGTGATACGCACTTTTTCTCCACCGCGCCGGGTGTTCAACCACTCTTCAATGATACGGTGTTCCTCGATCTCTTTCGGAAGCAGTACTTGTGATGGGACGGTGGCAGCTTCCACATAGAATTGTTTCAGGAATTGGGAAACCACCTCTCCGTCATTGGCTTCTTCTGTTCCCTCAAGGATAAAGTATTCCCGACCGATCAACTTGCCGCTGCGAATAAAAAATATCTGTACACAGGCCTCACCGTCGGCTCGTGCCATGGCGATCACGTCACTGTCCACCTGATCGGATGAGATGACTTTTTGTTTTTCCACTACCTTCTCAATGGCTTGAATTTGATCGCGAACGACCGCAGCCCGCTCAAAATTCATCCCCTTTGAAGCCGACATCATTTCTTTTCGCAGCCGGTTGACGATCGGATCTGTGCGTCCATGAAGGAACTCACACAGATCATCGATCATATTGCGGTATGCGGTCTGGTCTATTGCACCGGTGCATGGGGCGGTACACAACTTGATATCAAAGTACAGGCAGGCACGCCCATCCTGCCCGGTAATTTCACGATCACAGGTGAGGTACGGAAAAATCCGCCGTAATACATCCAGGGTTTGATGGACCGCCCAGACACTGGTGTATGGACCGAAATATCGTGATCCATCATCAGCCATCAGGCGGGTGATGGTCACTCTGGGAAATGGATCAGCCCAGTGGACTTTTATATAGGGATACCGTTTGTCATCCTTAAGCCGGATGTTGTATTGCGGCCGGTGGCGCTTGATCAGATTCATCTCCAGGATCAAAGCTTCCAGTTCTGATCCAACGACGATCCACTCAATATTGGCGATATGCTTTACCAGCTGGCGTGTTTTGAAATCCAACCGGTTCTCGTTCTGAAAATAGCTGCGCACCCGGTTGCGCAGATTAATGGCTTTCCCAACATAGATGACCGTACCATTGCTGTTTTTATAAATGTAACAGCCGGGTTTCTGTGGCAGATTATCAAGAATACCCTGAAGGTTGGCAGGAATTTCCATAATCCGATCAGTCTATAAAAATCCCTGCACCTTTTTCAACCCTCCCGATTTCCCATACAGGTTGGTTGTGTTCAGCTGCCAGCCGGGTGAATTCCACCACCTTCTCTTCCGGTACAGATAGAAGCAATCCACCGCTGGTCTGCGGATCAAACAGAAGCATCTGACGTGGTTCATCAACCGTTGGCGCAAATTCAACAAATTCGCTGAAATGCATACGGTTGTCGGAGGCGCCGCCGGGAAATGTTCCCATTCGCGCATATTTCAATGCCCCGCCAAGCAGGGGGATCTTTTCCGTATTTATCCACAACCGCACGTGACTGGCATTGGCAATTTCTGATGCGTGGCCCAGCAGGCTGAAACCGGTTATATCCGTAGCGCCCGATAATCCAACCTGACGGGCAACGAGAGATACATCACGGTTTAACCGTTTCATCCATGTGATGGCTTCTGCCACATTATCATCGCTTGCTTTTTCCTGCTTCAATGCGGTCGTTGTCACTCCGAATCCCAGAGGTTTTGATAGAAAGAGGTGGTCTCCTGGCTTTGCGCCGGTTTTGGTCAGGCATTTACCATGATCGACGAACCCCAGTGCGACGAGCCCGAATTTGGGTTCTTTGTCCTGCACCGTATGCCCCCCGGCGATCACCACCCCGGCTTCGCGGGCGGTTTCGGCGGCACCGCGAATGATCTCACTTGAAATTTCAAAGGGCAGGTCAGGCGGCAGGGCGGCAATATTCAGGGCCAGAAAAGGCGTCCCACCCATGGCGTAGATATCCGACAGACTATTGGCAGCCGCAATCGCACCGTAATCATACGGGTCATCCACCACCGGTGTGAAAAAATCGGTGGTGACAACCAGATCACGGTTTTCATCCAGCTTCCATACTGCCGCGTCATCCGGTGATTGGAGACCTACCAGCAGATCAGGGTACGCGAGGTCGTTGAATGTATCCTTGATTGGACGCAGAACCTGCGCCAACGCTTGCGCGTTTAACTTGGATGCTCAACCAGCGCAATTGGATAGTGTGGTAAGCCGGATCATTTTTCCTGAAGTTGCCCGAATGGCATTATCCATGCAACAAATTGTAACATGTCGACAAAAAATTTTCTTTCGAACCGGAAAACCCGGTGGATTTTCCTATCCCCGCATCTGGATGATGCGGTATTTTCATGCGGCGGCCTGATAGCCTATTTATCCGGCAACGGAATCAATGTCGAAATTTGGACGATCTTCTCCAAACAGGAGACAGACGAATCCCGCCTGACAGAATATGCCCGTTCACTACACCGGCGTTGGGGGATAGATGAACAAACGGTTCGCACCCGCGTGAATGAGGACAGGCAGGCCTGTCAGACTATCGGAGCCAATTCGGAGTATTTCGGGTTCAAGGATTGCATTTACCGTGAATTGCCTGCAACGGGCAAGCCGGTGGTGAATTCTGACGCAGAATTGTTTGGAAAGTTGCATCCGGGGGAACAATATTTAATCGATGAAATCACAAGTGCGTTGAAAGCCAGGCAGACAGAACCGTCTGTCTGGGTGTGTCCACTGGGATTGGGTGACCACATTGATCACCGGATCGTGAGACAGGCGGCGGAATTTGCCGATAAGTTGATGCTGTACTACGCGGATTTACCATACGCGCTTGAACGTCCGGTCCAAACCATTCCCGGGTTGATCCAACTTTCCTTTAACTTACCATCAACGGTAGTACAAACATGGGGAAAAGCCAATCTCCAGTATGCCTCTCAAATCTCATCTTTCTGGAAGGATGCTGCTGAAATGGCTGGACAATATTCTTCCTTCCTGGAACGTTACCAGGGTATGCCTCTCTGGTTGCCCAATCCGGATAGTGAGATGGAAAAATGACTATGCTATACTTTTCTCATATGAATTTCAGGCATAGACACTCACCGGAATTAAATACGCAAGAATCCGGTTTGCCTTTCGAAATCACCATATTCCTTCAAGAGTTATCACCTTTTGGTATTTTCCTGTCCCAACTCATCCGAATGACAGGTTGGCTTTTCCCGGGGAATACTCTGCCCGCGTCATGGTTATCAGTGGCGCAACGATTGGAATCGATGGACTTGAATGCCAATGTCAAAGAGGGGCCGGATGTCTTCGATTGAGAGTCTACTCGCGGTTGTGACCATTGGCCTGACATTCGCTTTTATGGGTGTTTTTGCCATCCAGGACAGGCGGGCGCGCATCGCCCTGCGTCAAATCCGTGCGATGGACCGGTTGGAACGGGATATCGGGATGGCTGTTGAAAATGGCCGGCGTGTCCATGTCTCACTGGGCCGTGGTCAATTCCTCGATTCACACGCGGCTGGTACAGTCATTGGTACGACTACATTAAAGGAAGTGCTGAAACGATCCGCTGGAAGCGACCGGCCTCCAGCCATGACCAGTGGGGATGGTATAGGCACATTGCTCGGATTGGATATTTTACAATCCATGCAAAGCGATCTTTTTGTGACCGATTATCTGGATGCCCGGCGGGGAAGACTGGCAGGTGTGTCACCTTTTTCGTTTGCAGTCGGGCTTTTACCCGCACTGGAATCGGAACAGACATCCAAATTGATTGCCAGTGGAATGTTTGGTGCCGAAATCAGTCTTATTATTGACACAGCAGAGGATGAATCGGTTAAGATTCTGGCAGCCTCTGATTCGCCGGTCGGGCAGGCAGTGGCATTTTGCAGCCCGGTTGATGTACTGATCGGGGAGGAAATTTACGCCCTTCCCGCCTACATGCGTGCCGGACATATGTATTCTGCCAGTTTGATGGCGGAAGATTCACTCCGGTGGGTTTTGATCGCATTCATCCTGATCGGAGCAGTTCTGCGCAGTATAGGATTCCCAGCCATATGAAAACGCCATTAACCACCCTGGTAGCCATAATATGCGGATGTATCGTCCTGCTGGCGTATTTCATCCCGTTTGAACCGGTACGTGGAATCAGTGATCTGATCATTAACTGGGCTGTTTCGCTGGCTGGAGTGGCCATGTTGGTGGCCATTTTCTCCCTGATCATGTCGCACTGGCAAAAAGTAAGGCAAAAGAAGGCAGCTGACAGGTACAGCATTCTGGTGATATTTGGATTTGCTCTCACATTCCTGATCGGTCTGGTCTTTGGTGGTCCGGGCACGGCTGATTACCGGAATGTTGTCACATTCATCATCGTACCGATCGAAGCCGGTCTGCTGGGCGCGCTGGCGATCGGTCTGGTGGCAGCCGGATTCAGGCTTTATCGTGCCAATCGCGGATGGATGACCATTGTGTTTGGCATATCGGCCATCCTTTTTGTACTGTTAAATAGCGGGGTATTCACAACCGGCCTGGATATTCCGTTGGTAAAGAACGCGCTGGGCGTGTTGCAGCGTCTACCTGATGCAGGCGGACGCGGCATACTTATCGGGCTGGCTCTTGGCGCCATCACAGCTGGAGTCAGGATCATTCTTGGTGTAGACAAACCGTACAGCGGATAAACTGATGAAAGAGATCATTTGCCCGAATTGTGGAAAATCCAATCCTCCCGAAGCGGAGTTCTGTTCGAATTGCTTCACACTCTTGAAAGACCGGACAGGGAAGAACCCCGAACCTGCAGAAAACGAATCACCGGAATGGCTCAAGAAGATCCGTGAACGGTCTCAGGCGGAATTGTCTTCAAGCCCACCGCTTGGTGAATATGGCGATGTGGAATCGCGCTCAAACGATGACGGAAAAACCTCTGATGAAGTCCCCGAATGGTTGAGAGAGATACAAAAAAATTCACCTGATAAACCTGAGGAATCGGAAGAACCGGCTAGCGATTGGATGACCCGGCTTCATGACATACTCCCCCATTCGGAACAAAAATCCGGACAATCAACAACATTTTTCTCGGAAGATGAACTGGCAGCCAGAGCAGTCGCTGAAAGGCAATCCCTTCAGGACGATCTTCTCCCGCCTGACCATGCTCCAACCCAACCGGTTGATCTACCCAGGGAGACTCCGCCCGATTTCGAATTCCATTCTTCCAATTCCTACGCCAATGCAGAGGCGGAAAGCGATTTTATTGAATCTCTGAATGGATTTGGTGGGTCAGATAAATCCGATATTCCTTCTTCAGAACCGGATGACAGGCAGGGACAAACGCTGGAGCCTGAGGTTATGAAGCCACAGAAAAATGATTTTCGGCTGGAAGAAGAACCTGGTTCCCGGGTACATACGCACCAGCCGGAGGAGAGCGAATCGAAGCCGGATTTGGAAGCCGCGCCAGAATACTTCCCAGTTCAGGAAGCGTCCTCCAGCGACAAAGAGGCAATTGTCGAACCGGAGAAGGAAGTTGCCGGTCCTCCCATCCCCGGGCAGACTGCCCCGGAGGAAATTCCAGTTCAGGGGCAGGAATCGCTTCCACAAACCGAACCCGGACAGAAATTATTCGCCGGATTATTTGGAAAAAAAGAAGAACCTGATCAGAATGAGCAGGAGAGCGATAAACCGGAAAAACTGATCCCTGAAGGGGTTCTTCAACCCCAATACAACCGTTCCGTTGAATACTCAGGCCGATTGGAGATCAGCGACAGGCAGCGGATGAGCATCTCCCTGCTGAAGAATATGTTGATGGGAGAGATCCAGGCGCAGGAGCCGGACACCTCCAAGGGAAGGATCAGTGGAAAGGCCATCCGGCTGATTATAGGGATTATTCTATTATCCGCCATGCTTATCCCCCTGATTACCGGGTATACATTTGTCGGGGAGCAGGCTTTATTCTCACCCGGCGTTGTGGCCATGCATAACGCGGTTTCAGCTTTGCCCGAAAATTCTCCGTTCCTGATCATTTCTGACTATGAACCGGCTTTTTCAGGAGAATTGCGTGAATCGGCCACAGGTGTGATTGACCATTTGATGGACAGGAAATTGAATTTTTCCATCCTGTCCACTGTTCCATCCGGTCCGGCTCTCGCCCACGACCTGATCGATGCTGTTCGTCCCCTACAAACTGCTTATCCGGTAGAGAAAATTGCATTTCTGGGCTACCTTCCGGGAGGAACGACAGGATTGCGTGATTTCGTTCGCAATCCCCGTGAAGCCATGCCCCTATTGGAGGATGGACGGTATGCCTGGACAGATCCCGCCGCCGTGGAGGTCATTTCTATTGAGGATTATTCCGGTGTACTGATCATCACCGAAAATACAGAGACCGGCCGGGCATGGATCGAACAATTACACGGTTCATTGAATGATAAACCGGTCATGATGGTTGTGTCTGCCCAGAGTGCCCCATTGATGCGTCCCTACCTGGATTCGGACCAACTCAACGGGTTGGTTGGAGGACGGGTGGAAGGCGCCATGTATGACCGCATCATGGAATCTCCACCACGGTCACCATCAATCATGGCTGCCTACCAGGCAGGCATGATACTGGCTGCCGGACTGATGCTTTTTGGCGGTTTTTATGGCATCCTGCTGGGATTGTTCAACCATGGGACAAAATCATCAATGGAGGATTTCCATGTCAGTTGATTCTGTCTGGAGCATCACTGCTTTTGTCCTTACAGCCGGTGTGATCATCGCCTATCTATTGGGTGAAAGATCACCACTCTTTAAAGTGATTTCGTATCTGTTCATTGGAATTGCTGCCGGGTACGCGGCGACGGTTGTCATTTTCCAGGTAATCTATGCGCGCCTGCTGGTGCCATTCCTGTTTCCATCACTGGGCTTCTCCCGCACCATCGCTGCAGTCCCCCTGATTCTTGGTCTGTTTCTGCTCTTTAAAGCATTCCCCCGCCTTTCAAAGATCGGCAATCTGGCCACCGGTGTCATCGTTGGCGCGGCAGCCGGTGTCATTATGGGTGGCGCAGTACTGGGAACTCTTTTTACCCAGGCAAGGGCTGCCGTAAACCTTTTCGATCCTGAACTGGGTGTCCAGACAGGCCGGCTTGTTGACGCGATATTCATGTTGATCGGAACTGTCACCACGCTGATATATTTTCAGTTTGGCGGTGTTCGCCGTACCGGCCGTCCTGTTGAACGGCCCAAAGCCACACGATTTTTCGCAGGTCTCGGCAAGTTCTTTATCGCCGTGACTCTGGGGGCATTGTTTGCCGGGGTGATTTCGGCATCTATGGCCGTACTGGCGGAACGTCTCGGTTTTCTGATCACAATGATCCAGACCTGGCTGCGGTAATCCATGACTTTACCCGTCAATGAAATTGAGTCAGTTCTGGCAATCGACATCGGGTCGGTAAATACCCGTGCCGTGTTATTTGACCTGGCAGGGAATTCCTACAGAATGCTTTCGGCTGCCATCGCTCCGAGCACGCATATGGCTCCCATCCGTGATGTACAGGAAGGTATGGCAACTGCAGTCCGGTCTCTCGAAGAGATTACAGGGAGAACTCTGCTTGATTCAAACCAGCGGCTGATCATTCCATCTTCTGCGGAAGGGGAAGGTGTTGACCATCTGGCACTCACCAGTTCTGCCGGACCCGATATCCGTATAGCGGCCATTGGATTGTTAGATTCATACTCGATGGCAGCCGTTGAAAAGTTGGCTGGAGGGATCTATGCCCGGGTGGTTGACCGGGTTTCACTGGGTGATAATCGCAAACCGGAAGACCGCCTGAATACATTCATCCAGAGCAATCCCGACCTGGTGATACTGGCTGGTGGAACAAATCACGGTGCGTCCAGGGCGGTCCTACGTATGGCAGACCAGCTTCGCCTTGGTCTTCAATCCTCCCCGGTTGAAGAAAGGCCGCCGGTCTTATTTGCCGGGAATGAAGTCTTGAACGATAGAGTCAAAGAGATGTTGGAACCATTAACCCGGATACACTTGGGACCGAATGTCATGCCGGGAGAGATTGCTGACGACACAGGACCTGTGGAGGATTCTCTGGTAGCGGTCATCAATGGAATCCGGGCAAAGACAATAACCGGTTTTAATGAGCTGGAGAAATCCAGTGGTCAACCGACCTGGCCTTCTGCCGGAGCGGAAGGGCGGATCATCCGGTTCCAGAGTCTGCAGCAGGACCCGATGCGGACGGTGACCGGCGTAAATGTGGGAGCATCGGCGTCCCATTTTATTACGGCGGCAGATGGCGAATTGCAGACGGTTGTGTATAGAGGACTCGGAGTCGGGCAGGCGGCGGCTGAAACACTTTCCCGGCTTGGCATTGACGCCATCACCCGTTGGCTCTCCATGGATATTCCACAGAGCGATGTAAAAGATTACCTCTGGCAAAAATCACTGTTTCCTGCCGGGCTGCCGGCGACAGCCGAAACATTGGAAATTGAACAGGCTGTGGCACGTGCCATTCTTTCTGAAATGAGACGTATCCATCTTGGTATGCCCTCTCTGGCATTCGAAGGATTCGAACCTATTCTGGCCAGCGGTGCGGTCATAGCCCAGGCTCCAAATATGATCCAGTCCTTATTAATGATTTTGGATGGATTGCAACCAACGGGAGTAACAACTGTTCTTTGCGACCGGTTTGGATTGCTAACCGGGTTGGGTGTTACCGCCCCCATCAATCCGGCCCTTGTGGTCCAGGTGCTTGAAACCGGCGTGGTCACAAACATTGGAACAGTGATTTCGCCGACGTTCAGGGCAAGGATTGGAGAACCGGTTCTCCGTGTCCGCCTTCAAGAAGAGGAAAAAGACGAAAAGGAGTTTGAGATTGCCAAGGGCGAAATTGTCCGTCTTCCGCTCGGGGTGAATAAACCGGCGCGTTTGATTCTCAAACCAATGAAACACATGGGATCTTTCTCCGGCTCAAAAAATTTAAAAGTCATAGGCGGAGAACTTGGTGTGATCATTGATACCCGGGGAAGGACGATTTCCCTCCCGAGTGATAACGAACTTCGGCGGGATGTTCTGACCCGATGGAATAATTCCCTGCAGGAGTGCCTGTCCTGATGTACGCACCGGTTATCCATTATCTCATGCAGACCAATATTCGCCGGGACCGGGTCCTTCCTTCTTCGGGGCGGGTGCTTGTATCTCCCGGGCAGAAAATCAACACGCTAGACCCTGTGGCGGAAGCTCCCAATCCGACCGGTCACTTCTTTATGGATATTCGGAAGACACTGAAGGTTGACGCCGAGACAGCCACCGGATTGATCCAGCGCAAGAAAGGCGAGCGGTTGGCAAAAGGCGACATCCTGGCAGAAACCGGCGGGACATTCTCGCGGGTTGTGCGTGTACCGTCAGACTGTATGATCAAGGAAATCACTGCGGGTGTGGTCATCATGGAAACCCGGGGAGAACCGGTGCAGGTTCAGGCGGGTTTACCCGGTTTTGTCCGGGAATTGCATGTGGACCGTGGTGCTACGATTGAATCGGGAGGCGCACTGGTTCAGGGTGTCTGGGGAAATTGCCGGAACGGGGAGGGTTCCTTGATGATCCTGTGCGATTCCCCCGATCAGGAATTGACGGTGCAACAGTTGGAATCAAGCGTACAAGATTCGATAGCCGTAGCCGGTTTTTGTTATTCCGGTGAGGTCATCCGGGTTGCTGCGGAAATGCAATTACGTGGATTGATCCTGTCAAGCATTAACCCGGATCTATTGGGGCTTGTTGACAATCTGCCATTTCCGGCTATGCTAATAGAGGGTTTCGGGAAAATTCCCATGAATCCGGCGGCTTTTTCCATTTTTCATGAAAATGAGAAACATGACGCGGCAATCAGTGCCAGCCGCTGGGACCAATCAAGCGGGGAACGGCCGGAAGTACTGGTTCCGTTCCAGAGCCAGGCGTTGGAGCCACCCGAAGTGGACGAATTTGCGCCAGGCCAGAATGTTCACATAAAATTGCCCCCGTTTTCCGGGGAAGTTGGCACGATTCTTGGAAGGAATCAAGGACTGACGAATCTATCTAACGGGCTGCGCGCACCCGCTGCGGTAGTGCGCAAGCAAAACGGAGAAAGTATTACTGTTCCTTTGGCTAATTTGGAGTTGATCATCTAAGGGTTGCCCACCCGAAGACCAGGAGAAGAAAAATGTCATACCCTGAAAATCAAAACCCATACGAAGATTTCGATGAATATGAAAGCGATGATTACTCCGCCGGGCAGCAACCTAAAGCCAGCAACCGAACCTTCTTTATTTCCTTCGGCTTGATTGCTGTTATTTTCGCGCTGACCCTTGCCGCGTTGGCTTTCGTAGTTTTCTATGTGCTACCCCAATCACGGGAGAAGCGCGAAGCTGATAATATTCAGATCTACGCCGCAAACACGGCCACTGCCCTGGCGGCCACACAGCTTTCAGAAAGTCTGGCTATGGCAGCGGCTGCAACTGAAGAGCCAACTGCCACATTCGCTCCCACATATACACCCATGGTGATTGATACACAGGTCCCGGAACTTGAAGAGATCGTTATAGAAACGACCGAACCGGAGGAACTGGTGGAGGAAGCGGTTGGTGGTGCTGATATGGATGGTCGGACTGCCACACTGGCTGCTCTGCAAACGCAGGCGGTTTCCGCCCGCCTGACGGCTATTGCGGCGGGAACCGATACCACGGCATTGCCTCAAACCGGTATCATGGACGGAATGGGATTCC
>CAYRHB010000050.1:0-24793 GCA_964424035.1 uncultured Leptolinea sp. | reverse complement strand
TATCATACGGGGTAGGGCAGGCGAACTGTAATAATTAAAGCCTCCCTTTGTACACAAGGGTTCTAGAATGAGATAGTAATCCATATTATCTCAACGGAGTTTCTATGAACGAAACGATCACGATCAAAAACGCCAGGCTGCACAACTTGAAGAACATCAGCTTGAGCATTCCCAAGAACAAATTGGTTGTTCTAACCGGCCTTTCAGGTTCCGGGAAATCCACCCTGGGATTCGACATCCTGAACAAGGAGGGGATGCGGCAGTATATGGAATCCCTTGGGCTGGTTACGGATGGATTAACAAAACCCCAGGGAATGACCATTTCCGGCCTGTCCCCGTCAATCAGTGTCGATCAGCATATTACAAACCATAGCCCGCGATCCACCGTGGGAACTGCCACAGAAGTGTTCACTTACCTGCGTGTGCTTTTCGCACGCGTTGGACACCGTCCGTGCCCTTCATGTGGAATGGATGTACCTCCTCCCCTTTATGATTTTGCAGATGAAGAAATGCCGGATGACGTTGATGAAGACCATTCTATTACTCAAGTTGACACCTTCCCCTGCCCGCATTGTGGCGCATCCATCCCCGAAATTGGAATGGCAAATTTCTCTTTTAATAAACCGGATGGCGCCTGCCCGACATGTACCGGGTTGGGTGTGGTTCGTCAGGTTGTTGTCTCCCGGATGCTGGATGAGAACAAAAGTATCCCCGAGAACGGCATTATCTGGTGGGATGAGTTCCATATCAATTACTATACACAGATACTTCAAAATGCCAGCCGGTATTATGGAATTGATCTGGATATTAACAAGCCAATCAGGAGTTTCACCGAAGCACAACGAGATCTGTTGCTTTACGGAACCCAAAGTCAGCAAATTAACCGGCACTTTCCGAACTTGAAACCACCCAAAACAAATGCCCAGGGTAATTTTGAAGGTATTGTCACCAACCTTCTGCGTCGCTATGACGAACATGCCAGCAACGAGCCATATCGGGCGAAATTGGAACCATACTTTTCTTCGCAAACCTGCCCGGACTGCGGTGGAGCACGCCTGCGGCCGGAAAGTCGTGCGGTGACAATAAATGACAGAACGATCATTGACATTACCCGATTACCTTTAAATGAACTTTTTAAATGGCTTGAGTCACTTCCATCACGATTTTCCCCACAGGAAATGATAATCGCAGGACCGATCCTGACTGACCTGCACGATCGTGTGAACCGGTTGCTCGAAGTTGGCGTTGGATACCTCACACTCGAACGTTCATCACCTTCTTTGTCTGCAGGAGAAGCACAACGCCTGCGCCTGGCATCATTGCTCGGGTCCGGTTTGACCGGTGTCCTTTATGTTTTGGATGAACCAACCATAGGCTTGCATCAACGCGATACACAGAGTCTGATTCGCGTTCTGAGACGTTTACGAGATCTTGGCAATACCGTATTGGTTATTGAACACGACATTGAAGTTATGCATGCGGCCGACCATCTTATTGATATTGGCCCGGGAGCGGGAAAGCATGGCGGGCAGATCGTCGCTTCCGGATCTCCCCAGGATGTTATGCAACATCCAACATCACTTACCGGACAATATCTTGCGGGAAAGAGGAGTGTTGCTTTACCCCGGCACCGAAGGGTGATTACCGGACGGGAGCTGGTCATTCATAACGCGAGTGAGCATAACCTGAAGAATGTCACAGTTACCATCCCGCTGCAAATCCTGGTTGCTGTTACCGGGGTTTCAGGATCAGGCAAATCTTCGTTAATATTCGATGTGCTTGACCGGTCACTACGGAGAAGGTTGACCGGAGCCAATGTGGAACCGGGAAAGCATGATCACATCGATGGAATGGAACAGATTGATAAAGTGATCACCATTGATCAGGAACACATTGGACGTATCCCTCGTTCCAATGCAGCCACCTACTCAGATGCGTTCACGGCAATCCGTGAAACATTTGCTGCGACCGATGAAGCCCGCCGTAAAAAATTCACCCCCCGGCATTTCTCATTTAATGTTCCGGGAGGCCGGTGCGAACGCTGCGAAGGATCAGGTGTACTGACCGTGAAAATGCACTTCCTGCCAGATGTTGATGTCCGTTGTCCGGCCTGTCATGGCCGACGCTTTACCCGTGAAACTCTGGCTGTAAAGTATGGCGGTTTCGACATCTCACAGATTCTTGATATGACGGTGGAAGAAGCTCTGGTTGTATTTAAAAATATACCGGCTGCGGTATCACGATTAAAAGTAATGTCAGATGTAGGTTTGGGATACTTGCAGCTTGGACAGCCCGCAACAACACTCTCCGGTGGAGAAGCGCAGCGGGTCAAACTGGCGAAAGAACTCGGGCGCAAGGCTACCGGGCGGACTTTGTATTTGCTGGATGAGCCGACTACCGGGCTTCATCCGGATGATACCGGCAGGCTGCTTGCCGTATTGCAACGCCTGGTGGATGCCGGGAACTCAGTGTTGGTGGTTGAACACAACCTTGATCTGGTCAAGGCTGCTGATTGGGTCATCGATCTTGGACCTGAAGGTGGTGATGCCGGCGGGCAGGTGATTGTCGAAGGATCTCCCGAAGAAGTCTCCAGAAAGGAAGATTCATATACTGGCCAGTATTTAAGAAAATTGTTGAAATAGAACACCGGATATACAAACGATACTAGTGCTGATAAATGTATTTTTGAATGGCTTCCTTAATAGATTTCAAGAGATATCCGGGTAGACATCGTAGCGGTTATTGCCTTTGTGAACAACACCTCCATTTCCTCCCCGGGATGGAGGTGTTTTGGATGTCGAAGTTACTTAAACCCTCCCTTTGTACACCAGGGTTGTAAACTGGGATAAGAATCAGTATGAAGGAGAAAAAATGAAAGATTTGTTGATTCAGGTGAATCACCTGAGTAAAACGTATCACGTCCCTGTACGACCCGAAGGTCTGGGGGCATCATTCCGCAGTCTGGTGCACCCTACCTTTGATGATATCGCCGCTGTAAAGGATATCAGTTTCACCGTTTCAGCCGGTGAAATGGTTGGATTCATAGGACCGAATGGGGCAGGAAAAACTACAACCCTGAAAATGCTTTCAGGACTTATACATCCAACATCGGGTGAGATCAGTGTCCTGGGTTTCCAACCCTGGAAACGTGAAGCGGATTACCTGCGGCGGATTTCAATTGTGATGGGAAATAAAAGCCAGATGCTTTGGGATATTCCACCTATGGACAGTTTTCGCGTATTGAGTGAGATTTACAGCGTTCCTCCGGCAGAATACAAAAGGACACTTGATGAGATTATCACGCTGCTGGATATGCAAGAATTGTTAACAAAACCGGTGCGGAATCTATCACTGGGGGAACGCATGAAATGCGAACTTGCTGCCAGCCTGTTATACCGGCCGGCTGTGCTATTTTTGGATGAACCAACATTGGGCCTTGATGTATCCATGCAATTACGTTTGCGACGATTCCTGGCTGATTACAACAAACAGAGCGGGGTAACGGTCATCCTCACAAGTCATTACATGGCTGATGTCATGGCATTGTGCGACCGGGTGATCCTGATCCACAATGGAAGCCTGTTGTTCGATGGCGCCTTGAACTTATTAGCCCGCGAACTCTCGCCGTTCAAGCTTGTTCGCCTGACAATGCTGGAAGAGCGCCCGGTGGAAGCATTAAATCTGCCATTGGGAGCTGAAGTAACAGAATTGGATGGATTGAGTTTATCTGTGCGTGTACCACGTATGGATGCTCCCGCAATCACCGCGCAGTTATTGAAGTCTATTCCAATCGCAGATTTAACAGTAGAAAATCCTCCAATTGAAGCGGTCATCGACCAGATATATAGCGGAGGTGCCCTGTGAATCCGCGTGGTGGACTGGCATTGATCCGTGGTTTATGGCTTTCGTGGATGCAATACCGAAGTTTCTTTTTTGTCCTGGCCTTCGGATGGATGATTCCACCGTTGATCTACCTGATGGTCTGGTCTACCGCTGCCGGTGATGGTAATTTGGGTGGTTATACGCGCGGTGGATTTGTGGCGTATTACCTGGTGCTGATCCTGGTCAATCAAATCACATACGCGCAGGTGAACTGGACGGTGGGAGACATGATCCGTGTGGGACAGATCAACCATATCCTCCTGCGTCCCATTGCGCCTGTGTTTGATGCGCTGGCATCCGAGGTGGCCGGGAAGATCGTGTACCTAGTTTTTGATATCCCGATCCTCGCAGGTCTCGCCATTTTCCTCAAACCGGAGTTGTCGCTGACATGGGAGAAGGGTGGACTCTTCCTACTGACACTTATTCTTGCCTGGGGGCTGCGATTCTTATGGGGATACTGGATCGCTCTTCTGGCTTTCTGGTCATCTCGAGCGGATGCGCTGCTTGCATTTCAAGATTCACTCATTTTTCTACTGGCCGGTCAGGTCGCGCCTGTGGCGTTGCTGCCGGGGGTTCTGCAATCTGCCGCTGTTGTTCTGCCATTTCGATATATGGTGGCATTCCCGGTGGAAATCCTGACCGGAAACCTCTCAGGGACTGAAGCAATTCTGGGATTTTCGATTCAAGGTTTGTGGTTGGCAGTTTCTGCCATCCTCACCATGATTATCTGGCGGCGTGGTGTAAGACGATATGCGGCAATTGGAGGTTGACATGCAAGTATTGAAATTGATCTCCCGGTTTATTCAAGTTTCCTTTCAGGAAGAAGCAGCATACCGGTCCAACTTTTTTATCAGTTTGTTTTCATCATTACTCAATCTTGGTACCGGTGTACTCGGTATCTATGTCCTATTCGGGCAAATTACGATGATTCGGGGTTGGAATATGAATTCCACCCTGGCGCTACTGGGGGTGTATCTGATCGTCACCGCGTTACGGGGATTATTCATCGGACCGGGTTTGGAAGCCCTCGCTGGAATGGATGGTGAGATCTGGGCTGGTAAGTTTGACTTTGTCCTGCTCCGTCCATTGAACACGCAGGCATTCGTCAGCCTGCGCAAATGGAAACTGTACTCATTGTTCGACCTTGTATTAGGTCTGGCAGTTTTCATACTGGCTGTCGTCAATCTGCGTACCGAATTATCAACATGGCAGATTGTTTCCTTCGTGGTTGCTCTTGGATCCGGGTTGACCATCCTGTATGCCATCCTGCTCATCTTCTCAGCGTTGGTCTTCTGGAGTCCGGGCATCCTTTTCACCTGGATTTTTGACGGCTTGTATCAGATGTCTCGTTACCCGATGGGTATGTATCCGGGCTGGTTGCGTTCGGTATTAACCTGGATCGTGCCGGTAGGAATGATTACGACCTTTCCCGTGGAAGCTCTAACCGGTACCCTCAATAAGGAGATGTTGGCTGCCAGTCTGGTTATGGCGATAATATTGTTCTTTGCCGGCCGCTGGCTGTTTCAAATAGGGTTACAGAGGTACACCAGCGCGTCAAGTTAGTTCTTTCATTCTTTCCATTGATTCTCATTTATTCTGAATTATGGAGGACCTGGGTATCAATATTATTTGCTCACATTCAATTCTTCCGGCAGAACAACCAGAAGATATTTCCGTGCGTAAAAATCACGGCAAGTGGCATTGGTTTACGCGAAGACACACGTTGTTATCAGGATATTATCTGCTTTAGAATTTTTGTTATTGAGATCAAATGTATTTACATGAAAAATGTTGAAGGGATATCATGCATAATCCCCCTAATAGAACCAAGACCCACTTCGATTTTTTATTGAAATTTTTTATCGAAAAGACATTCATCATCGGCAATGGTCTTCAAAAAGGTTTCCACAATGACGGGATCGAATTGAGTACCGGCATTGGCTTTTAGATAGTTAATGGTTTTTTCAACACTCCAGGCTTTTCGATATGGCCGATCGCTGGTCAATGCATCCCAAACATCGACAACGGCGAAAATCCGGGCGGAAATGGGAATTTCTTCACCTTTTAACCCGCGTGGATAGCCCGAGCCATCCCATCTTTCATGATGTGCGTATGGAACATCCAAAGCATGTTGCAGGAAGGAAATTCCTTTTAACAAATCATAGGCAAATATTGGGTGTTTCTTCATTATCACCCATTCATATTTATCTAAGGGTCCCGGTTTCAAAAGTATGGAATCTGGAATCCCGATCTTGCCAATATCATGCAAGAGAACGCCGCGTTGGAAATTTGACAATTCGACTTCTGAAAACCCGAGAATTCGTGCAATTTTTAAAGACAATTTCAGAACCCGTTCAGAATGGCCAAAGGTTTCTTCATCTCGAATTTCCAGGGCATGTGCCCAACCCTTGATCGTACTCTCATAGGCTTCCAATAATTCTTCATTCTTTTCCTTTAATCCATCGATCAGTTTGAAATTCGTAATAGCCACTTCAGCCTGGCCGGCTAGGGTTTCAACAAAAAGCGCCCAATCCTCTTCTTTATCCCGGATGTCATTCTTGAAGAATACTTCCATGCGACCAAAAATTACCTCTCCCTGGAGAACTGGTATAACGCAATAATTGTGGATTCCGTTCTTGTTGAAAAATTCCTGCCAGACTTTGGGAAATTTCACAAACACATCTTCTTGAAACATTGTCGCATTCCGGCTGGAAATTGTCTGTTGAAGTATGGGATTACCCCATTCCAGTTTTTCTATATCCTCCAATTCATTTCCTCGTTGGATTGTGTGTGCTTTGAGGTTTCCTCTGGATAACTGAAGTACCAATCGCGAGGTTGAGGCGTTGATTGTTGACAGGGTTTGATCCAGGATCAGCGACAATGTTTCTTCGATATCCGATCCGGAGATGATGGATGAATCGATTGTCCGCAGTCCGGTGATCTGTTGAAGTTGCTGCTTTACTTTTCTTTCCGCTTTCTTGCGATCTGTGATGTCAGTGATGATGGTGAATATAGCCGGTTCATTATTAAGGTCAATTATCTTTGCAGAGAGGAGAACGACACGTTCCCGATTGTTACAATTCATCGTCATTTCAAATTGGTTAACAATTCCACCTGTATCGATAATCAATTCGCGAAGTTCTGCTTCCACTTCATCTGAAAGACGTCCCAGTTCTTTGGCTTTTTTTCCAATGATCTCGTTTCTTAGCAAACCGGTTTCCTGACAATAGCGATCATTCACATCCAAAAGTTCGCCGTTCATTCGACTTACGGAGATTTCAAAAGGTCCCTGCTCAAATAACGCTCGATATGACTTTTCACTATCCTGTTGGGCTATTTTTGATTTTTCAAGTTCCGTCAAATCAACCAGAAAAGAACCCAAACAGGGACCTTGAGATGTTTGAAAAAGAAACATGTTTTGCTGCAAGACCATCTTTCGGCCTGATGGAGTTGTAGCGGAAAAAACATTGTCCTGTGAAAACTCGAATTGCCCGGTTTCAAGAGCGTGAAAAAAGGTTTGCTTAATCCTTTCAATAAGCGCAGCTGTTCTGTTTTGCGGTTCTATGAAATTCTGTGTCAGATCCCAGATTTTTTTGTGTAATATCTCCTTTATGTCCATTTCCATTAATCTGGCATACGGTGTATTAGTCTGGACAATCTGACCGTCCTTATCGGCGATCACAATAGCGATGCTTTCATTATTTATGAAAGCCGATATTTGTTCCTGCTCATATTTAACTTGCTCCTCGAGCTGTTTGGTTGATGTAATGTCCATCAAAATACCGTTGTATATCGATGAGTCTACCGGATCGGGTGAAGCTATTCCTCTGATCCAGATCATTTGATTATCAGTTGTAAAAAATCGACCTTGGAAAAACCAATCTTTCTGATGTTCAAAGTTTGCTGTGATTGAATCCTGGAATGGTACTTGATCATCAGGATGAAGGCGTGATTGAAACTTTTCAAAAAATCCGGCAGGAATGGGTGGTAACCCGAGAATCTTCTTTGACTGATGTCCAATATAGGTAAGCATCGTTCCACTGTCTTTTTGGACCTTAGCCTGGAAGACTATACCTGGGAGATTGTTGGTTATTCCTTCGATCAATCTGTCTTTTTCCATGAGGATCTGGCGGTTCGCATCCAGGTCCCGATGCGCCAGGATCAGTTCTGCCAGTTCATCGTTAGCTCGTTTCTGTTCCTGGTTCAGGTATCTTATTGCGAATGTGGAAAGTAAAGTATTGATTGTCAATACCATGATGTGAAAAATATTCTCAAACACTAGTCCGGGTCCAGGCAGTACTATTTGAGGGAAGACACCATTTATCTGACCGAAAACCATTATGAATATAATGACGATGGTTACTGCCAACAGAATAATCATCGACTTCACACCGAAGATTAGACCTGCGATAAAGAAGATAATAAAGAAAAAGTGAAACGAAGGTGAGAATACACCCTGCGGATAAATACTGATCACTTGCAGGATCCAAAGAATGGAAACAAGTAATATTCCCCCGGTTTTGACTTTATTTATACGGAAAAGAATGGCAGAAATCAGCGTAACAACCAGGAAAAACCAGGCTGTTGGTATTTTGGGGAGAAGGTCAGACCTGGCTATCAGTAAACTGGTGAAGAATACCGAATTTATTACAAACAGGCTGCCAACAAGATAATATAATGTTCTTGCCAGCCGGTCTGATGGCGGATTGGGATCATCAGAATGCCAGAACAAAACTGATAAAGCCTTTTTCATCTAACCTCACCTGGACCCACAAACCCAATTTGCTCCAAAATGGCAGCATGGTATTTATTAAACAATTATATAGAACTGAAATGTTCATGCCATTAATTGGGTCTAAAACATCGATATAAAATAGTGGCAATTTTAGGATACATAGCTTTGCACATTCTTCAATGATTAGAGGGAACTCAAAAGACAGATGATCCATACTCCGCGCCTTCCCAGACCATTTCCCGCCACCGAATCGGAACCATTTTCGCCGCACGCACATATTTTTCAATCCGTGTTGAGCGGTGAAGACTACAATAACCTGCAGGCACCCGGGCTGATCATCGATCAGGTGAAAGCCCGCAAGCTGCAAATGCTGCGTTCCAATCTTCCTGGTTTACGGATCGTTGATTCCATCCTGGATACCTGTGAATTCTCCGGATCGGAATGGGAAAAGGGGTTCTTCCGGCGCGTTGTTTTTCAGGGATGCCGTCTGATGGGTGCTCAGATGATGGATGGCATTTTTGAAGATGTGGAATTCATAAATTGCCAGGCTGAAAGTCTGGCGGTTGTGTCGGCAAAATTCAAGCGATGTCGGTTTTCAAAATGCGTTCTGCGGAGAGCTGTGTTTGACGGTGCGGATGTATCCGGTGTGGCTTTTAACGACTGTGATTTAACAGAAGCAAATTTCCACCAGGCAAAACTTGTCGGTACTGATCTGCGGACATCACAAATTGGCGGGCTGCGGATCGGGGTGGAGGAGATCCGGGGGGCGATCATCGCGCCTCATCAAACATTACAGGTCGTCGGATTGCTGGGTGTAAACGTGGTGGACATAAACCCGGCGGATGGTGTGGAGCTGGATTGAATCTCCCCGTTACCTTTACAATTTGAATATTATGCGTAAAATATATTCAATATTATGAATACGTTTCTTGAAACATCAGAATTAACAACAGAGAACCTGTTCAAAGCGCTTTCGCATCCGGCACGATTGGCCATATTGGAAGAATTACGAAAAGGCGAACATTGTGTCTGCCATCTTGAAGCCCGGCTTGGGTCCCGCCAGTCCTATGTCAGCCAGCAGCTTGCGGTTTTACGGGAAGCCGGTTTAATCATTGACCGCCGGGATGGCTGGAATATTTATTATCGGGTGGCGGATCCGCGGGTGTTGGAATTACTGGATGCTGCCTACACCATCACCGGGATTACACCCGAGACAATAGAATCTGTTGAGGGCTGTCCATGTCCGCGCTGCAATCCAATAGGTAATTCATGTAGAGGAGATAAAACATGTTAGATATAAAAATTTTGGGGTCCGGATGTGCCAACTGCAAAAAGCTGGAAGCAGTCACCCAAAAAGTCGTCACTTCGATGGGGCTTGAAGCCCGGGTAGACCATGTGACAGATTATGCGGAAATCATGAAATTCCCGATCCTGTCGACGCCGGGTCTGGTTGTCAACGGGAAGGTGGTTTCTTCCGGACGAATACCGTCGGAGAGTGAGATCGCAGCCTGGTTGAAGGAATAATTTTTTTGCCCCAATTACATTCAGAAATACGAATATTATGGAAAATAATTTACGACCAATAATTCAAAAAATCAACAAACCGGTTGGAATCACGTTTATATCAGGTATGATATGGCTTTTGCTGTACAACAGTATCCAACCGCTGGCGAATGGATTAGCGTATTCCGTGCTGCGCCTGGAGCAGGGTTCTCATCTGGGCGAAGCTGTTGCCTTCTTCCTTTATGATGTACCGAAGATCCTCCTGCTGTTGACCGGGATGATCTTTATCATTTCAATCGTTCGAACTTTTTTCAGCCCGGAAAGAACCCGGGCATTACTGGGCGGAAAACGGGAAGGAGCCGGGAACCTTCTGGCTTCCATTCTGGGAATTGTCACTCCATTTTGCTCGTGTTCTGCTGTTCCCCTTTTTATCGGTTTCGTGGAAAGCGGGATCCCTTTGGGGGTGACGTTCTCGTTTCTGATTGCAGCTCCTACCATTAATGAAATTGCTCTGGTAATGTTGTTCGGGTTATTCGGTTGGAAAGTAGCCGGATTGTATGTAGCTTCCGGCCTTCTAATAGCCTCAACTGCCGGGATCATTATAGGGCGCTTGCATCTTGAAAACCAGGTGGAAGATTTTGTCTGGCAGATGCAAATCGCTGCAGGGAATGAAATGGAAGAGCTCACCTGGGATGAACGCATCCTGCGCTCCTGGCAATCGGTCAAAGAGATCGTGGGAAAAGTCTGGATCTATGTGATCATTGGAATTGGCGTCGGTGCCGGAATTCATGGGTATGTACCGGATGCCGCGCTGGCAGGAATTCTGGGTTCAAAAACCTGGTGGTCTGTTCCTGCCGCTGTATTGCTGGGTGTGCCCCTGTATTCCAATGCGGCTGGCATTATGCCCATTGTCAGCGCCCTGATGGAGAAAGGCGCATCACTGGGTACAGTATTGGCATTCATGATGGCGGTGGTGGGATTGAGCCTGCCGGAAATGATTATCCTGCGGCGGGTATTAAAACCCCGATTGATTGCAGTATTCATTGTCACCGTTGCACTGGCAATCGTCCTTACGGGGTATTTGTTCAACTTCGTTCTTTGATGGAGGGAAAATGAATCAACGATCTGGAATGAAACTGTCTTTTATAGACCGGTACCTGACTGTATGGATATTCGCTGCCATGATCATAGGGGTGCTATTGGGTAACCTGATTCCGGAATTTGAGGCTGCAGTAAACCAGTTTCAAATAGGTACTACAAATATCCCAATCGCTATTGGGCTAATCCTGATGATGTACCCACCGTTGGCGAAGGTTCATTATGATGAACTGGGCGACGTTTTTCGAAACTGGAAGATTTTGGGACTGTCACTCGTACAAAACTGGGTGATCGGTCCGGTTCTGATGTTTTTGCTGGCCATTCTGTTCCTGCGGAGCTATCCGGAATACATGACTGGACTGATCATGATCGGACTGGCACGCTGTATTGCCATGGTCATTGTTTGGAACGAACTGGCAAAAGGTGATTCTGAATATGTAGCCGGATTGGTGGCATTCAATTCCATTTTCCAGGTTCTGTTCTATAGTGTCTATGCCTATGTATTTATTACAGTCCTGCCATCCTGGTTGGGTTTGCAGGGTGCTGTTGTTGCTGTGTCCATAGGAGAAATCGCCCGAAGTGTATTCATCTATCTTGGAATCCCATTTATCGCAGGATTCTTAACCAGGTTGGTTCTGATACGTTTGAAAGGGCGGGATTGGTATTACGGAAATTTCATTCCCAAGATCAGTCCGATCACATTGATTGCTCTGCTATTTACGATTGTGGTCATGTTCGGGTTGAAAGGGAACCTGATCGTTTCGATTCCAATGGATGTTGTTCGAATCGCAGTTCCTCTTCTATTGTATTTCCTTATCATGTTCTTTGTCAGCTTTTTCATGGGAAAAGCGGTTGGTGCGGATTATAAAAAGACAACAACGTTATCATTCACAGCTGCCAGTAACAATTTTGAACTGGCCATCGCTGTGGCCGTTGCAGTCTTTGGTATAAATTCCGGGCAGGCTTTCACCGCAGTGATCGGACCACTTGTCGAAGTGCCTGTTATGATCGGACTTGTGAATGTGGCGTTCTGGTTGAAATCCAAATTATTCACGCACGAGGTATAGTCTTTTCCAGGGACGCTACATGCAAACAGGTTGGGAACCCGATATGGATTCCCAACCTGTTTTATTTTTGGTCATGATACCAGGTGTTTACCTGAATTTTGATCTCATCCCTCACACGGCGAAAGACGGCCAGTTTTTCTTCTTCAGGTCCCTCCACCGCGGCTGGATCATCGAACGGCCAGTGTAGCCGCTGACCCATACCGGGGAATATCGGACAACGTTCTTCCGCGCGGCTGCAAACTGTGATGAGATACCCGAAATTAACTTTTCCCAGGTATTCCGTCAATCCCTTGGCTCGGGATTTTGACCAGTCGATCCCGACTTCATCTAACACTTGAATAGTAAAAGGATTTACAACAGATGGATCCAATCCAGCACTGTGAACTTCAAACCGGTCGCCACCAATCTGGCTTAAAAATGCCTCTGCCATTTGGCTCCTAGCTGAATTACCTGTACATAGAAATAGAACCCGTATTTTTTCTGTCATAGTTTCCTCATTTTGTGTAATTATAAGTATTTAATTTAAACAAAGTTTATGCAATTTGTTAAGATATAGTTAATACTCGTTTTGTATAAACCATGTATAAATATACCTAAAGCGAATCTGAAGGAATTATTACAAGGATTTTGCATTTGCCAGAGGAAAACAAACAACTTACAGACTATAGTATTTGTATAACCATTGGAAACCAAAAACCATTCTTTTGGTTCTTATGACCATTCAAAAATGAGGAACACATGGCTCTTACGTCGATTGAATCCATTTCAGATGATCCGAAGTACACAATCAAAACGGTTTGTGACCAGACTGGCATTTTACCGGTCACATTACGCGCCTGGGAAAGGCGGCATGAGGTTCTGAATCCGCATCGCGGTGACAATCATTACCGTCTTTACTCTGATCGTGATATTGCCACCCTTCGCTGGATAAAGAACCGCATCGAATCGGGAATATCCATCAGCAGCGCTGTAACAGAACTCCGTCAACTCCAGCAGGCTGGAGGAATGCTCGAATCGACGCCGGATGTGCCTTTTTCAGAACCCAAACCGGCCATCCCGCCTGTTGCACCCGAAAAGGTTGCACACCAGTTATACCTGGCGCTCATTCAGCATGATGAAAACAAAGCCAGCAAACTGCTGCATGAAGCGTATCAGATGTATGACTTGAGCACATATATATTGCGGGCTCTGATACCGTCTCTTGTAGAAATCGGTGAAGCCTGGGCTACCGGTGTTATCCCTGTAGCAACAGAGCATTTTGCCAGCGCCTATATTCGCGGGAATCTGTTGACGATTTTCCAGGCATTCCCATCCCGAAGTAACGCGCCATTCATCCTGGTGGGCTGCGCGCCCACAGAATTGCACGAGATTGGCAGCCTGATGATGGCTGTCATGATGCGCAGTGACGGTTACCGGGTTGAATATCTTGGACCTGACCTGCCACTTGAAGATCTTGTGGATTACGCAAAATATGAAAAACCGGGAATGGTGATCATGGCAGCCACATCAGTAGAATCGGCAGAATTGATCGATCATCTGCAGGAAAAATTGGCGAAATTGAAACCGGCTCCCATTCTTGGTTATGGAGGGAGTGCCTTCAACCAGAATCCCGGGTTGGTGGAAAAGACGAAGGGTGTATTCCTTGGATTTTCCCTGGACTCAGCCCTGGATACTGTAAATGAACTGCTCCCCAAGGGTGGCAGAGGAAAGCGAATTTAGGTACTGGTATTCCAGGCTAAGCCAGAACCGGACTGGACTGTTCGAAAACTCTTCTGGCCCGCAGAATACCGACTGAAACGGCATTCTTCAGCAAATCCATATTCTGCCGATTTGTTGTTGATATTTCGATAGCCGGTACTTTCCCTTCCCATCCGGGGTATCTCGCAAGAATGCAACTGCGTACGAATTCGCATCCGTTCCGGATCATGTCGGGTGTTACTTCCCTTAATTTGTCCATATCCAGATGAGTTCCGACGAGAATAAACTGGGTATGGGGATTACTTAATTCCAATGCCTGATTGACCCAGTATTCCAGGTCATTGAAGCTTTCCATTTCAACAATCCTGAAGGAGAGCAGGACGACGTCAATCTGCTTGAACATAAACCGGTAAGTTTTAATAATTTGCTCATAACTACGGCCGTCATTGAAACTTTCTAGTTCCTTTTGACCGGGAGGTACAAGGTACTGCTGTAATACCTGAAAGGGCTGATTGCGGATGACAATTTTATCAATCACATAACCAAATTCCAGATTCATGGATTTTTTTGTTGCCTTTTGATCTTTTTCGGTCAATTCCAATGCGTTTGAAAGGGATGTTTTTCCAACAGCGCCATTTCCAACCGGGAGGACAAAACCGGTGATTTTTTTGATATATCTTGAGGATGTTTCAGAATTCGACATAGGTTTCCACCAATCGTGAGGGTCTAAGAGCACGGAGTTTCAGGTCGCTATCATGGTGTACGGGAATTTCCCGAATTTCATGGCCACATGTATGTTTCACGTAGAAAACATAAGACCTGTTCCCCATTTTGGTTATGACTTCAATCCCCCTCTTCAACTGTGGATGAGATCTGACCACATCAGATATCGTATATTCGATCTTTTGTCCACATTTGTCACAAATGATCGTGTTTCTCTTTATTAAAACAGCTGGGTTCTTCAATCCTTTAATCCCTGTGAACGTAATAAAACGTCTCAATGCTTCTTCATCGGTCAGTTTGATTCCTGAAGATACGGTGAATGCATGTTGGTTATGCAGGGTTAGAAGTATCTGGTTTTCTGCATAAAAAACTGAAAGAATATCAATGACCCGAAATTCTCCTCCTGGCTTTTGGATAATCAACGGATCATATACCGCACGCGAGTCCCTTTTTAATGCTTCATGGATTGCATGACTGATTTTTTCATCTTCAGCAAGGACCAGTGGTCGGGATGAAAACTGTTCAAGCATTGTTGAAATCGGCCTGCACAGAAATATTTCAACTCCAAACCTCTTACCGGTTTTTTCAAAAAAAGCTTCCCGCGAGATCATCCCAACAATCGAGCTTCCATCTAAAACAATAACACCCGGGTTGGCAGGGTTTTGTTCAAAAATGTGCATTACCATTTCACCTGTAGCGTCTACGCCGGTGCTGGATTCTATGGATGGTAAATCACACAAGGCTGAATCCAATGAAAGGGTAGTGGGGGAAATAAAATCCATTAATCGTCAATCAGGTAAAAGATGTCCATATAAAAATATCATTTTCTTTCTGTTGATTTGCGAATGTACGTTTAATATGCTGTAAAAAGATTGTTAATTGTTGGAAATGATTTATTACCTGGAATATGTATACAATGTATGGACAAAAACCCAATATTCCTGCTACGATAATATAAAGGTATAACAAATTGAGATGAATGATCAATTGACTGCCCAGATCGATCTACCGGTCTATAACATTAAGGCTATCTCGCGTCTTGTGGGGTTGTTACCTGTGACTTTGAGGGCCTGGGAACGCAGATATGGTTTGATCAATCCCACAAGGGGAAATCAGGGATACCGGATGTATACGGAACGGGATCTGCAGACCCTGCGTTGGATAAAAGCGCATGTTGATAACGGGATGAGTATCAGCCGCGCGGTTGACCACCTGAAAGATCTACAATCCAAAGGATTGGACCCGACACAGGAAGCACGATTATCCATTTCTGATGATACAGTCTCTCTGGAAAACCTGACCCGACAGTTATTTAATGGCATTACCGGTTTTGATGATGTCTCAGCAAATGAAGTCCTTCGACGGGCATTTAGTATCTATTCCGTGGATCAGGTATTGACCGGTGTAATTCAACCGACACTGGTCGAAATTGGTGATTCCTGGAAGCGTGGTGAATTACCGGTAGCCAGTGAACATTATGCATCCCAGTTTTTTCTGCGACATCTTATGTCGATGTTGACAACGACCATGCCGCCAACACATTTCCAGACGATTGTGGCTGCCGGCGCCCCCGGAGAAGAACATCAGATCGGGTTGTTGATGCTTGTGGTAATGCTGCGTTGGCGGGGATGGGATATCAAATATATTGGACCAAACCTTCCTCTCGAAAAATTGCCAGAAGCATTCTCTCCAATGATGCCCAGTATGCTTCTTTTCTCTGCCACGACTTCTGAAAAGGCTCTCTCTCTTCTCAAGATTGACGAAATGTTTGATTATTTTACTGAACCAAAACCGATCATTATTTTCGGTGGTCAGGGGTTCAATGGTCTTAAATTACCGGTATCAAGAAATTTTCGGATTATCAACAACTCACCGGTAGAAACAGTCAGGCAATTGGAAAAACTACTTGAATCGTAAGTGATAAAATCCAAAAGCACACTGATCAAAATTGGCTGGTCAATCTGGATGACCCTAAAAAAAGCAACGGTGAAAGTCAATCTTTATGACACTCACCGCTGCTTATGAACGATCAAAAAAGGAACTCGTTACTTGATGAAAGCCTGGTAGTCTTCGATTGTTCCGTCCTGCATGCAGCAATCGATGATCTGCCGGCCAAGTGGGTCCAATTCAGGGTGCATGAAATCTTTCAGACATTCTTTGAAGAAATCTGAAAGCATTTTTGCGCCTGCATCATACGCTACTTCACCAACTTCCGGTTGGGTCTCCACTTGAAGGAACCAGCGGGCAATCATACTTCCTTCAACCAGTAACTGGTGCATCGTAAAACCAAGTAACGGGCAACGGGCTTTACGGATCTGTTCCGGGCGGAATTTGGCGTTACCGCGGCGGGCAAGATACTCACGGGCTATCCATTGCGGCATGAAACCAACCTTCCAGGCGCCGATATACTGGTTGGGGATCAGTACATAGGATGTGCGGGTGTTATCCCTGAATTGCTGGAAGAGCAAGTTGGCCTGATCCACCCGTCGGCCGGTGGCAAAGGGCCAATAGGAGCCAACACCTTCCGAACTCATACCTTCAGTGTCCACGATACTTGGATTGGCATGCCCGCGAGGGGCAACCAGCCGCCATAACCAGGCAAGGGATGCCGGAAGGATATGGAACATTCCGATAATGCCGTATGTGGGATTTTCGGCAGTACAGGGAGGGGTACGCAATCCCATACTGCGGATATCCACACTGACGGGTTCGTCTACGATCCCGGGAATGATCCGGCGCGGAATGACCACCCGGGGATTCGAACAACGCTTCCCTGGGGCATCCATAACATGTTCCCATATCAATGCCCGGCTGTTCGGAACGGCATCAATGTTGAGAAAGAGCAATGGTTCAGGGGGTTCTGCCGTCAGACGTTCTGTCTGGACATCGGTTCCGTAGTGTTCAATATGATTGACCCTCATAAACCAGGCTTTTTCCGCGTCAACCACCGATAGCTTTTTATTATCCGATTGTATGGATGGATGACAGAGAGCCATATCGTCTGTTACCGGTCTGATCTGGCAGGCTCGCGGCATTTCAAGATGCCGCACCTCTTTGGTCAGAATATTTTCTCCAAGGACAATTCGTCCATCCATTTCACGGTGGATCTGTTCAAGCATTTCACTTTTACCGCAGCCGCTGGCGCCTTCGTGCATGATGGTGATCACATTATCATAAGGCGTGATCAACTGTGCGGTTGAACAATGAGTGGTTACCCAGCCTTCCTTTTCACCCAGGCTGATCAAAACACCATATACACCTTTTTTCGCACTGGGTCCGGGGTAGAGGTTGTATGAGTAAAGTTCATGCATTCCCTCAAGGCGGTTGTGCACAACGACCTGTTCTCCGGAAAAATGTGTGTGCCGGAATGGTGGCGCCACGTAGATGATCATATGAGGGCTGAAGTCTTCCGGCAGTTCATCATAAGGAATGATTCCCTGGAGCATGGCCAGACTAAGGGCAAAAAATCCGGCATTGGCAGGCGCAACAACCAATGCATCAGTGCCCATTCCCTTTTGTCCGGCAACAAAGCCGAATATCAGTAACTGCTGACTTTTCAACCAGTTGAATGTCTCATTTCGCAGGTCAGTAAATTCTGTTCCATAACGGGAAACAAAAGTCGGTTTATCCGTAGGATTCTGGTCACCGATTACCAGACATTCCGGATCGCGCCGGCGCATATAGGCTTCCAAATAATTGGCTGCAACACCATTTCGAACACGGTTCACAGTCGCTTCTGTGACCCATCCCTTACCCTTCACATCGTACGCCACCTCAAAATAACTGCTTCCGGGTCCTCCGCAGGATAGATCGATCAACTGGGGAATGGTGCTTGCCGCGATAACTCCGGGTGCGGCATTCAGGATTTCAATTGCTTCCGGTGGAGGATTGTATTTACGAAACTCCATTGTTCAGGTCTCCTCTGATGTTCAATGGCTATTAAATAAGCCAATTATAGTACCGATATTATCATCGACTGGAAATGATCCCATTCCCGTTCCCGATTTTGAAACGAAGTTCTGATCATTTCGTATGTAATGTTGTAAAGAATAATAAGGAGCGTAAAATGGGTTTACTAAAATTTGTTTTTGATTTGATCGGCGGATTGATCGGTCTCGTATTCGGGATCATAGGAGCAGTGGTCAGCCTGGTTTTTGGTGTTCTGGGATGTGTTGGTGGACTGCTTCTCACTATTCTGGTGATTGTCTTGATTCCCATCGGATTATTGATCCTGATCCTGTGAAGAGGCATTCTCAGAATCCTTTGACTGGCAATGTGTTATTCCCGCCAATAGAATCCTTTACCTTTTCATGAAAAGACCTTCCCTTTTGAAAGGAAGGTCTTTTGTATGAAATCCTATTAATCAAGTGGATTGATTTTCACATTCGGGCCTTTCATGCCTACCACACATCCACTATCTTTGAAATCCGGGTGAGCGATGACCCACTGGTTTTTGGCAACAAGTAGTTTCCCGTCCGGAGTATCCGGTTTGGGGGAATCAAGAGGAGTGCCCGTGCCTTTGGGTAGTGTGAACAGGTCACAGAATCCCAGGTGTTGGTGGACATGAACCGGAACATAATGGAGCGCCCAACTGGCCAGTTCCGTAACGGTTCCTTTCGGGCAGAAAAAGGCTTTCAATTTTGTGGTATCGATCATCGGATTGGGTGTCCAATCGATTTCCTCAAATTTGTAGACCAGGAAGACAACATCTTCCAATGGCATATGCACTTCACTTCCCTGATGATATTCCAGCGCGTTGAGCATGGTATTGCGTCCAAAAACCCACCCAACTTCAACCGGCATATCTCCGTAAATTCGCCGACTGATGGAGGCATCAAGATTTTTATCTGCTTCGAATTCAGGGACAGACACATCTGCGCCTATGCTGTCATCCACTTTCCAGACTTTACGGGCATGCGCTTCAGCGGCGTCCCAACGGGCTTCCGGTAAAACACGACCGTACGCCTTGAATTCGGGATCAGTAACTGAGAATATCTTTATCGCAGGATTTTTTGCCTGAAGATCGCTAAGAGTACTCATAAAACCTCCTTGTTAATCCACAATCGCTTCAAGTACAACTACAAACGCATTACAACCCGGATCCGGTAATCCCTTAGTACGTTCACCCAACCAGCTTGCCCGTCCGACACGATTCTGCAACGGTGTGACGTTATCGCGTCCGTCTTTGGCTGCCTGTAATGCGTTCAGTCCGGCTTCTTTCAAGGTTTGACCTTTACTGATCGCATTTTTTAAGGCTTCATCTGCTGGATGGATGGCGTCAAGAACCGTTTTGTCACCAAGGTTGGCTTTTCCACGTTCCTGGATACCGGTGAATGCTGCATGCAACATATCGGAAACATCCGCAGGAGTGATTTCGGATTTTCCGGCAATCGATTTCCCGGCTCTCATCAGGGCGGTGGCTAGAAGAGTCCCCATGGTGGATGGAGCTGCTTTATTCGCCTCCATACCGGCGCTCATCAGGAATTTCCCGAGATCAGCCGGTTGCGCGTTTTGAGTAAAAGTCAGAAGAGCCTCGCCGACCTTGCCCATTGTGATACCAAGATCGCCGTCTCCCATCGCCTGATCCAGGGATGTTAAAACCTCCGAGTTGGCTATCAGCGCGTTGGATGCCCGTTGAATGGAATTGATCAATGCCTGAGCGTTAATTACTTCTGCCATTTTTAAACCTGCTTAAAGAATGGGGTATTGGCCGGGTAATCGACCAGCGCTTTCAGCTCGGGATCCAGCTTCATGAATGTAAGAGAAGCGCCAGCCATTTCCATGGATGTGGCAAATTCACCGATATAGGCACGGTGAACTTTCAATTTCCGGTCCGTCAGTATCTGATTTACCCTGCGATACAGAACATACAATTCTTCAGGTGGAGTGGCACCCAACCCGTTGACCATGACTGCCAGTTCATCACCGGAAGAAGGTTGCAGGTCATCCAGGATGGCCAGGGTCATACGTTCGGCGATTTCATCGGCAGTCTGCAGTTTTTCACGTTTCATGCCGGGTTCACCATGAATGCCCATGCCTATCTCCATTTCATCTTCACCGATGGTGAACGTAGGTTTACCGGCCATGGGTACGGTACAGGGTGAGAGAGCTACGCCCATCGTTCGGGTATTCGCCAGTGCTTTCTCTGTCGCCGCAACAACCTCGTCCAGAGATCCGCCCATATCTGCTTTTGCGCCACCGGCTTTAAAAGCAAAAACCATACCCGCAACTCCGCGTCTCCTACCAGCTTCGGCCGGAGGAGCGGAGGCGACATCGTCTTTTACCAGGACGGTCCTGACTTTGATATCATCCATGTCAGCCATCTCGGCTGCCATGTCAAAATTCATGACATCGCCACCGTAATTACCATAAATATACACAACACCTTTACCACCATTAATACGTTTCGTTACGGATAACATCTGATCGGCTGATGGTGATTGGAACACATCACCCACGGCACAACCATCCAGCATACCTTTTCCCACATAACCCAGGAAAACAGGCAAATGGCCTGAGCCGCCGCCAGTGGCAAGCGCCACTTTGTTCTTTACCGGGGAATCAGCTCGAACAATGCAATGAATGTCATCTTCATAGGCAAGTTGATCCGGATATGCCTTTAACAGGCCATCGAGCATTTCTGGAACAAAATCAACAGGCTTATTCAATATCTTTTTCATCTGGACCTCTCAAAAATTAATTGGGATTGTTCGAAATAAATTGGAACGAATAATACAAATATGATTATACGATTAATATCTAACAATTATCACTGTAGTTAATGGCTTTGATGTACAAATGGATAATAATCTGTTAAAAAATGGTCAAATGTCATATATATACTGTTCGAAACGTAATATAAATATCAAATTCACCCACCAAAGGCATTGACAAGTGATAGGTTGATGTTGTAAAATTTTAATCAAGTTGGTAAATAGATTTCATCATGTGAACAAAAACACACATGCCAATGAACTTATCCGTAATTTGATACTCCCCCTTCTCTATTTTTCGCACTGAAACCCGGTTTCAGGGAGAAAAACTCTTTCTACTGGTAGTGAAAAGGAGGTGATGTACACAAATAATAGCGTCCATCCGTAATATCGCAAGAACCGCATCTCATCCAATCAAATCTTAAGAGGTGAAGGAATGAAGAAGTTTCTGTTTACGATGCTTTCTGTGATGGTCCTTGTGGCTATGCTGGCAGCTTGTGCTCCTGCAGCCACTCCTGCTCCGGCTGCCGAACCGGCTGCTGCCGAACCGGCTGCCGCTGAACCGGCTGCCGCTGAACCGGCTGCTGCTGAACCCGCTGCCGCTGAACCGGCCGCTGTTGATCCTACAACCCTGAAATTCGCTACCATTGTGAAGCTGGTTGGTGTGGGTTGGTTCAACCGTATGGAAGAAGGTGTGAAAGAGTTCGCCGCCGAGACCGGTGTGCAAGCTTTCCTCCAGGGACCCGAAAAAGCTGATGCTGCTCTGCAGGTTCAGGTTATCGAAAACAATATCGCCCAGAAAGTTGATGCCATTCTGGTTGTTCCTTTCCAGCCCGAATCCCTTGAGCCGGTGTTGAAGAAAGCCATGGATCAGGGTATCATCGTGATCTCCCACGAAGCTTCAAACCAGGAAAACGTTGATTACGATATCGAAGCTTTTGATAACGCTGCCTATGGCGAACACCTGATGAAGAAAATCGGCGAACTGACCAACGGCGAAGGTGAATATGTTGTGTTTGTTGGTTCTCTGACCTCAAAAACCCACAACGAATGGGTTGATGCCGGTATCGAATACCAAAAAGCCAACTTCCCCAACATGACCCTGGTTGGCGATAAGAACGAATCTTATGACGATGCCACCAAAGCCTATGAAAAAGGCAAGGAAATCCTGAAAGCCTACCCGGATCTCAAGGGTATGCAGGGTTCCTCTGCCAATGATATTGTCGGTTTCGGTCAGGCTGTTGAAGAAGCCGGCCTGAATGGCAAGATCGCCGTTGTTGGAACCTCTCTGGCTTCCATGGCGGGCGAACTCCTCAAGACCGACGCAGTCCAGATGGCTTCCTGCTGGGATCCCGCGCTGGCTGGCAAGGCAATGAACAAACTGGCTCTCATGATCAAGAGTGGCGAAGAGATCAAAGATGGTATGGATCTTGGCCTGGTGGGTTATGAGGATGTGAAATTGAAGGGTAAAGTCTTCTACGGCTCAGCCTGGATCGACATCACCAAAGACAATCTGGATCAGTATCCTTTCTAGTTTAGTACTCTGGTAATCCGTTTGTTGTACACTTAAGAAAATGGAGCGGCTAATCTGTATCATGTAGTTAGCCGCTCCACTTCATAAGAACTCTTGAAATATCCCACCTTAAACGAGACAAATAATGGCTGAAGAATTTCTCAAAGTAAGTAATATCAGCAAATCCTTTGCCGGTGTAAAGGCGTTGGAAGATATCAGTATGACGATCAACAGAGGTGAAATACTCTGCCTGGTCGGTGAAAACGGTTCTGGAAAATCGACCCTGATCAAGATCATTGCCGGCGTGTATGAACCGGATGAAGGTGAAATCACAATCAATGGAAAAAGCTTTAAACGCCTTCACCCGATTGACTCAATCCGGGAAGGTATCCAGATTATCTATCAGGATTTCTCGCTTTTCCCCAACTTAACGGTTGCGGAGAATATTGCTCTCAACACTGAGTTGGAGAAGAACAAGAAACTTGTGAACTGGTCTGAGGTCCGTAAGATCGCGAAGGATGCTCTGGCAAGCATCAATATTGAGTTGGATCTGGATATGCTGGTTGAGCAGATGTCTGTTGCCGATAAGCAGCTGATCGCTATTTCCCGTGCTTTGCTTCAAGATGCCCGACTCATCATCATGGATGAACCTACCACGGCATTGACCCAAAAAGAGGTTAAGTCCCTTTTCAAGATCATTAAAAGCTTGCAGGCGAAGGGAATTTCCATTCTGTTTGTCTCACATAAATTGAACGAGGTGCAGGAAATTTCTGACCGGACTCTGATCATCCGTAATGGAAAGAAGATCGCGGATGAACCTGCCAAAGAAATGACCCGGGCAAAATTGGTCTATTACATGACCGGTAAAGAGATCGCTGAAACCAGGTATGAATACAGCCCCAAAACTGATTGCATGGACTGTTTGTTACAGGTAGAGAACCTTACATCTCCTGGAAGGTTCTATGACATTTCATTTGACCTGCGGCCTGGTGAGATCGTGGGAATAACCGGCTTGCTCGGATCCGGTCGCACGGATCTCGCACTTTCCCTCTTTGGTGTTTGGCCGGCGGAAAAAGGGAAGATATCCATTAATGGTACAGAAGTGAAGATCAATTCGATCCAGGATGCGGTCACAAATGGAATCGGATATGTTCCGGAAGACCGCCTGACAGAAGGTTTATTCCTTACACAATCGATCGGGAAAAATCTTATCGTCCGGAAAATGGATGAGTTATTAACAAAATCAAAGCTTATTGATCGGCACAAAGTCCAGGGAGAAATTGGGCGCTGGGTGTCCAATTTAAGTATCAAGACACCCAATTCTGATCTTCCTGTCAAGAGCCTTTCCGGAGGCAATCAACAGAGAGTGGTGCTGGCAAAGTGGTTGGCCAGCAATCCGCAGATCCTTATCCTCAATGGACCGACTGTTGGTGTGGATGTCGGTTCCAAATCCGATCTGCATGAGATCATGCGCCGTCTTGCAAGAGAAGGCATGGGACTTCTTGTAATGTCTGATGATATTCCGGAAATACTGGCAACCTGCAACCGCATTCTGTTGATGCGAAAAGGCCGGATTGTGGAATCTTTTGAGCGGTCCACGATAACAGAAAATGAACTTAACTTGAAGCTGGTGGAAGCCTGAAAGGGCTTCCAATCCTAATCTAGGACGATTTTGTGATGAAGAGTCTTTTTCAAAAAACCGAATTCATCGTAGCCCTTGTGTTGATCGGGTTATCATTGGTGATTGGCTTTATTAATCCCACTTTCTTCTCGCTATCCAATCTGTTTGACACATTACGGAATGGAACCGTTGTGGGAATATTCGCCCTGGGCGTGATGATCGTCATCATATCAGGGGGAA
>CAYRHB010000049.1:0-25090 GCA_964424035.1 uncultured Leptolinea sp. | reverse complement strand
GCGGGATGCTTCACTGCGTTCAGCATGACAGGTCAGCAGGACAGACGTGCGGGATGCTTCACTGCGTTCAGCATGACAGGTGGACATGACAGGCAGGCGGGATGCTTCACTGCGTTCAGCATGACAGGGAGGCGTGGCATGCCGGGTGGGATGCTTCACTGCGTTCAGCATGACTGATCAGCGTGGCATGCCGGGTGGGATGCTTCACTGCGTTCAGCATGACTGATCAGCGTGGCATGCCGGGCGGGATGCTTCACATAGGTCAGCATGAAAGGGGGGCGTGGTATACCGGGTGGGATGCTTCACTGCGTTCAGCATGACAGATCAGCAGGACAGGTGAGGGGGATGATAAAATTACAGCCTGTTGATCGAAAGAATCCTGAAGCACCGCTTCACTCCGTACCTCCTCTTTGCCGCCGGCCTGGCTCTCTTTCTCGGGCAGGCGCTGGTCTATATCCATCAGTTGCCCTCCACGCTGGATGAGGGCAACTACCTGTACAAAGGTTACCTGTTCGTTACCGGCGTGATCCGGCCGTTCCAGCCTTACGGTGTGTGGACGAACAAGATGCCTCTGGCGTTCCTCATTCCCGGCGCGGCACAGGCTCTTTTCGGCCCCGGTCTGATGACCGGCCGCCTGTTCGCGGTCTTCCTCGGGTTGGTTACACTCGCCGCACTGTGGTCGTTCGTGCGCCGTGAGGTCGGTCCCTGGTGGGCGGCTGCCGCCGTCGGTGTGATCGCCGTCAACCCCGGCGTCATCCGCATGTACGCCCAGGCCCTGTCTGAGGGTGTGGTGTGCTGCCTGCTGATGCTGGCCGCGGCCATCGGTGTTGGACGTGACCGCCGCCTGTGGCACCTGCTGACAGCCGGGTTCGTATTCGCCGCCGCCACCCTGACGCGCGAGAATATGCTGCCCGTCTTCGGGTTGTACTTCATCTATCTCGGCTTCGAACACGGCTGGAAAAAAGCCCTGCTGTCCGCCGTCCCCGGCTTGCTGCTGCTGGCCGTCGTGCATGCCATCTACTGGCCGGACATTGTCACCAACATCTGGCGGCCGTGGCTGCCTGCCCCGCTGAAAGAGCTGTTCCCCGGCCTGCCCGTCGCCGAAGCCATCTGGGACCCGACCATCAGCCTGAACTCTCGCCTGTATTCCTTCTGGCAGGGGGTGCGCTACCACTTTGCCATGCTGTTCGGCTTTGTGGTGATCCTGCTGCTGTGGCCCGACAGGACCGGCTGGCGCAAAACATCCTCCTTCCGCGCGGTGATCTTCCTGCTGGCCACCACCCTGTTGATGACCGCCGCCCACGCCTGGGCTGCCCTGTGGAAGGACTATTGCGTCTTCTGCTTCGGCCTGTACCTCAACTTTTTCAGCATCCTCGGTGTGGCACTGGTTGCCATTTCCGCGCCGCTGTTCCGCCTGAAAACATCCGCCGTGATTAACGCGCTCATCAGCGTGGTCATCCTGCTGACCGGCGCCGGGATGGGTTTCGGTGCGCACCAGGAACTGGACGATACACTGATGGCACTCACCGTGCCGCGCGTCCGGAACCTGCAGATCCAACCCGGCAGCACCGAGCTGTGGCGCGCGCTTGCCAACAAATTCGGCTGGACGTACGACCAACTTTCGCAGATCATCCCCGCCACTGCCGGTCTACTGGTTGCGGTGATCTTCCTTGTCATCATCACCCTGATCTTCAAACAGATGAGAAAACACCCGGCGGGTTTTAGTTGGGGCACGTTTGCCCTGCTGTCCTTCTTCATCCTCGGGTTGCTGCTCAGTCCCACACCCGTCTTCGGTAATGTGCCCGAACCGGATTGCGGCGGCGACGTGATCGCCACCACCGAAGCGGCCGGACGCCACCTGGCATCCCTCGTACCACCCGGTTCGACAGTGTTCTGGGAGGGCGGCCTTTCGCCCGCGCCGCTGCTTTACCTGAAAGACATCCACATCTTCGGGGCACAGTTGAATGACGGGTATTCCTTCCGCCGCGGCGGTGACTCAGACCAGCTCTACCGCTACGGCTTCTGGAACGAAGAGCTGCAGCGCCGCTGGATGGACGAGGCCGACTACCTGTTGATCGTCGATTACGGTTATAAACAGGGATACAATAACATGATAGACTTGGACAAATTTGAGGAACTCCCCATCACCGGGTACATTGCCACTTGCCGGGACAACTCCAGAATTCATACATTCAAGCGAAACCCATGAAAATTTCCGTGATCATCCCCGTATATAACGAAGAACCCAACCTGCCGGAGCTCAAATCCGTGCTGGATGAGGTTATGCAGTCCAACCACTACGACTGGGAAGCCGTGCTGGTGGACGACGGCAGCCGCGATAACAGCGCGAAGGTCCTTGAATCCTTCGTGCAGGCTGACCCCGGCCACTACCGCGCCGTGATCCTGCGCCGCAACTTCGGGCAGACCGCTGCCATCGCCGCGGGTATTGACCATTCCTCCGGCGAGCTGATCGTGCTGTGCGACGCCGACATGCAGAACGACCCGCGCGACATCCCCGCCATGATCGCCAAAATTGACGAAGGCTATGACGTGGTCAGCGGCTGGCGCCGGAACCGCAAGGATACCTGGCTCACCCGCACCCTGCCCTCGCACATGGCCAACGGGTTGATCAGCGCCGTGACCGGCGTGCCCCTGCACGATTACGGCTGCACCCTTAAAACCTACAAACGCGAGGTGATCACCGGCTTCCGGTTGTACGGCGAGATGCACCGCTTCATCCCCGTGTACGCCAGTTCGGTGGGGGCGCGCATCGCCGAAATGGAAGTGCACCATCACCCGCGCCTGCATGGCAAGGCCAATTACGGGCTGGAACGCACCATCAAGGTGGTGCTTGACCTGGTGACGGTGAAATTCCTGACCAGCTACGCCAACAAACCCATCTACCTGTTCGGCGGTTCGGGTTTCGGACTGCTGGGATTGAGCTTCCTGACCCTGCTCTACATCGGTTTCCGAAAGATCGAATTCAACGAATCACTCGTACGGTCGCCGCTCCTGCTGTTGACCGTTATGTTGTTCATTCTGGGCTTCCAGTCCATTCTGCTGGGACTGATCGCAGAACTGCTGGCCCGCACCTACCACGAATCACAGGCCAAACCGACCTACACCGTGCGCGCCGTGCTGGGCGACGCCGATAAATCCACCCTGACCGGGGAAAAATAATGCGTGTTCTCGTCCTCTGCCACGAATACCCGCCCATCGGCGGGGGCGGCGGGCGGGTGGCGCAGGATATCTGCGCCGGTCTGGCCGCGCGCGGACATGATGTGCGCCTGGTGACAGCCGCCTATAAAGGCCTGCCGCGCGAAGAGAACCAGAACGGCGTGATCCTTCACCGCCTGAATAGCGGACGCAGGCAGGAATTCCGCGCCGGGCTGGGCGCCATGGCCGGTTACCTGCTGGCCGCCCTGCCCTTTTGCCTGAAACTGATGCGCGCCTGGAAGCCGGACGTGATCCACGTGCATTTCGCTGTCCCGGCGGGCGCGCTGGGATTGGCTTTGAAGATCCTCACCGGCGTGCCGTACGTGATCACCGCCCACCTGGGTGACGTGCCCGGCGGCGTACCCGAAAAGACCGGCAAATGGTTCCGCTTTATCTACCCCTTCACCCCGCCCATCTGGCGCGGGGCGGCGGCGGTGTGCGCCGTGAGCAGCTTCACCGCGCACCTGGCGGAGGAAGCCTACCCCGGCGTGACGCCTGTGGTGATCCCCAACGGGGTGGACACGGCCGAGTACGACCCGGGGACGCTCGCCGTCCATGACCCGCCGCGCGTGGCCTTTGCCGGGCGCTTCGTGGAACAGAAGAACCCCGCGGGAGTGATCTACGCGTTGAACGAGGTGAAAGACCTGCCGTGGACGTGCGTGATGGCCGGTGACGGAGCACTGCGCCCCGACGTGCAGGCTCTAGCGGAAGGCTGCGGGCTGGGCGGGCGCGTCTCCTTCCCAGGCTGGCTGACGCCCGCCGAAGTCAGGGAACAATTCGCAGAGAGCGACATCCTCTTTCTGCCATCGCTCTCCGAGGGGCTGCCCGTGGTGGGCGTGCAGGGCATGTCCATGGGATTGGCGCTGCTGCTCAGCCGCGCCGGCGGCAACCCCGACCTGGTGGACCCGCCCCGCAATGGGCGCCTGTTCGACCCGCAGGATACGGCCGGCTTCGCTTCCGCGCTGCACGGGTGGCTGACCGACCGCGCCGAACTGCTTTCCGCACGCCGCGCCAGCCGTGAAATGGCACAGACCTTTTCGCTGGAACGGGTCGTGGCAAAATACGAAGAAGTGCTGACGAACGCGTCAGACTGAATTATAATTACGGCATCTGTCGGGCCCGTAGCTCAGCGGCAGAGCACGGGGCTCATAACCTCTTGGTCGATGGTTCGAATCCATCCGGGCCCACTGATTATTGGTAGCGGGGAATAAAAACGATGCGCTCGCCTTAGAGCGCATCCCACGGGCTAGAGAAATTATGAAAACATTCCAATGAATTATAAGAAAAGGATATTCTATGGATAATATTCAAGTACTAATTGATGAATTACAGAATACTAGAAATAGCTTATCCACAGATAGACTTGATATGTCGTTTGGGGAAATTATGAATATGTATGAAAGGGAAGAAATCATAATTTCACCAGATTTTCAAAGATTGTTTAGATGGGATACATATCAAAAAACTAGATTTATCGAATCTATTTTAATTGGAATACCCATTCCACCTATTTTTGTTGCTGAAAACACTTCCGGTATGTGGGAATTAGTCGATGGCTTGCAGCGTCTCTCTACCTTGTTTTCTTTTTTTGGAATTTTGCATTCATTACCTGAGAAAAATAATTGGAATATGTGTGAAGGTGATATTATTCATTCCCTTAAAAATTTTTCATGTAAGAAATTACCCCTTAATTTACAATTAAACATCAAAAGAGCTAGTTGCCGAGTTGAAATAATTAAATGGAACAGTGCTTTTGATATGCGCTTTGAATTGTTTAATAGACTTAACACTGGTGGTTCTGAACTAACAGATCAAGAGATAAGAAATGCAATTTTTCGGGGAGTATCAGAGGATTTTAATAAATTTTTAAAAAGGTGCTCATTAAATAAAGAGTTTTTGAATCTAATACAACCTACCGAACGACAGGTTGAGGAACAATATATTGAGGAATTGGTGCTCAGGTTTTGTTCACTCACTGACCTTGGAAAAGAGTTATCCGAGAATATCTCAAAACACATGACCAATTATATGAGAGAGGCCGTATCAAAACCAGAAATAATACCAATGTTAGAAAGAACATTTAACAATACGGTGAAACTATTATCCCCGATAGGGAAAGATGTTTTTAGAGGTTCAAATAGTGTTTTTTCTACAAGTTTATTTGACTGCGTGATGATAGGTATTACTAAATACTATGATAAATACAAAAATGAAAATAGCGCGGTGATTTTAGAAAAAATTGATAACCTAAAAAAATCTCCTGCCTTCAAAAAAGCTTCAGGATCTGCCTCTGCTAGTAAATCTAGAATAATGAAAAGACTCGAGGTTGCAGAAGAAATTTTTGGTGAATAGAGCATGCCAACCTTCATAGATGAAATTCTCCTTGATATTGATTGGCGTTTATCAGAATTAGCAAAAATTAAAATCATTCCAATTAGATACAAATTTTCTCCTGAACATAAAGATTTACAAATAAGATATTCTATTCCTGCGATATATGCATTATGGGAAGGATATATCAAAGAAAGCCTTTCAACATATTCAAATTATTTAAATATGCTGAATATAAAAAGGAATGATATTTCGCTTCCATTGTTAGCACATCAATTAGACTCATTATGTGATTTTAATACGCCGAGAGTAAATTTTGATTCAAAACAAAGAATTACTAAAATAATTGATGGTTGTCTGAAAGACGTAATAATTATCAGACCTAATGTGCCTACAAAATCAAACATAAACTTTAAAGTATTAAATAATATTCTTGAGCGATTTTGCATTCCATCAGTAAATTCAAAATATGAATCAAAGCTTGATAAATTACTATATTTTAGAAATGGAATTGCACATGGTGAAAAATCTCTTTCAGTGGATATGAGCCAGATGGTTGAGTTTATCGATTTGGTGGAAAATTTAATGTTTGATGTTGTTATCAATATCGAGATTGGTCAAAAAGAAAAAAGTTATCAAAAGGATTTGTCATAATTTGCATCATCTGTAATCCTAATTTGTATTCCTATTTATTATTCGTAGGATGTGCTCGCCTTTGAGCTCATTCCATTTGTTTATTCAATCGTCCACGGCACGGGCCGTCCACGGGTCATGCCTTACCTGTCACCCGGTTGAAACGGGCAGCGGTATTGCTTAAGACCCACAACCACCTGTCGATGGTTCGAATCCATCCGCGTCACGCTGATTATCGGCAGCGAGGGAATAAAATAGTTACAGCCATTAGCTTGCATATCTACTGGTGCACCTTTATGAGATAATGTAAAAATTATGAAAGCATTTGTATGTGATTGTCTTCCCCGTTCTGTGAATCCGCGTGGAAATGCAGAGCGTAAGGGGGAATATTATGAGAGCTTAATAACGGCTTTCCGAAAATATCATACTGACACCGCACCATTAGTAAGCGGTCTTTATGGATTTGTTTATTATTTTCATAAAGCGAAAACCCAATTAGACGCAGATAATTTAAGTAAGCCAGTTTGGGACGCATTAAAAGGTTCTGCATTTAATGATGATTTTCAAGTCCGCTTTCGTTCTGCTGGTCTATTCAATTTTGGGACAGAGAAAATCGAAGAATTAGACCTTACAAACATGCCCGACTATGTTCTAGATGATTTTTTACTAATGCTAGACAACCGCAAACATATTCTATATGTAGAGTTTGGCGAATTTTCTTATGATTTGATTCAATTTGGCTATTCCAAATAGGAGTCTGCTGTGGAAATTCAAGAAGGAATTTTAATAAAGCACTATGTAAAAGCCGCTCTTGAGCAACTTACATCTGAATATATGCAGAAAGGTTACGATGTGTTTCTAGAGCACCAAGTAGACAAATTTCATTTTGATTTGGTGGCAAAAAAAGGTGACGAAACCATTGTTTTTGAAATAAAAGTAGGTGAATGGGTAACTAGTAAACGGCAAGCGGTTCAACAATTACGAAATTTCGCAGTTCATAGATTGGGCGCAAAATTCAAACTTGTACTTGTTAATTTACCTCGAGAGCCTGAAATTGAAATCGAAGATTTAGAATGCATATTACCAGATGTACTCGCTGAACATTTTTTAGATGAATTTTCTCGTATGGCTACCCATTTTTGGATTGACGAAGTCAGTGATATAACATTTACCGAACTGCATGTCAAAAAAACAGAGTTAGAAATAAAAGGAAGTGGTATTGTTTCGGTTGGTTTTCAGTACGGCTCTGATTTTGATTACAAAGAAGATAATGGCTTGCGTTGGACAGATTCTTTTGACTTTGACTTTCACCTTTTACTTGACCGAGAACTAAATATAAAAGAAGTTTACGAACTCGAAATTGACATACCACAAGAACCAGAGTAGCTCGTAGATGTGCTCGCGTTTGAGCGCATCGGATTTCTCCATCCAAACGTCCGCGGCACGGACTGTCCACGGGTCAGGCCTGATCGTTCATACCTTCTCTCCGACCGTGGATAATACCGTCATATAAAAATTCGATAAAAATAAAAGCCCTGTGCCGTTTCCGAAGGCTATAATAATCAGGTACGCTCATTAAATTATGCGCATTAGCAAAGGGGTAAGCCATGCAAAAAATAGCTTTTCCAGTCATTATCTTATTATTCTTTGTATCATCCTGCAACACCATCAAACCACAAATCGCTACAGTGCAAAACAGCGACACACCCGAACCGGTTCCTACATCAACCTGCACATCAACACCCGAACCGACCAACACGCCGGAGCCCACGGCAACCCCTGAACCAACCTCGACACCGGAACCGTCACCCACACCCACCCCGACGGAACATCCCGGCTGGTTGCCGGAGGGCGCGCTGCTGCGCTGGGGAGACGGCGCTTTCTATGACATGGCCGCCTCACCGGACAGCCGCACTCTGGCTGTAGCAATGGAAGGTGGAATCTACCTGATCGACCCGGTCTCCGGGCGTGTTCAGGATTTTGTAGAACTGGCTTATACCCCGCGCAGTCTGGCCTACTCGCCGGACGGGAACCATATGTATATTGGCCTCGGTCTGGGGGGCGTTCAGGTTCTTACTGTAACCGGCGAGGGTAAATGGCAGTTCGAAAAGACCATCAGTGACCTTTGCGGCCGGTTCATCAAAGTGTCGCCCGATGGAAACACGCTGCTGGCCAAGTGCTTTTCCAAGAAAGACAATTCTTTCAAAGCCTGGGACCTCACAACTGATAAACAGATCTTCAACCTGAACTATCAGATCAAGATCACCAACGTGTTCGCCATGGACTTTTCACCGACTGACCCGACCCGCGCAGCTTTTGCCCGGGGCAACATCCTGGCATTGATTGACCTGAAGACCGGACGGGATATAAAAACTTTCACCGTGCCCGAGACAAAGATCATCACCGATGTTGATTTCTCTCCAGACGGGGAAACCATCGCCGTCAGCCCGTACACGCCCGAAGTCATTCTGCTGGACGCGGAAACACTGGAAGAGAAGCAGCGTATCACAAGCCCAAGTGAAGTCCAGATGTTGACATATGCTTCAAATGAAGAGTTGATTTATGTCACCAAAGATTCATACATCAAACAGAATATCGATGGGAGCAACCGCCATGTTAAATCGCATTATGGTTACCCGATGCATGCCTATCTTCCAAAATACAACCTTCTTGCTCTGGCATCCGATGCTATAGAAATTATTGACCTGAACGAGTTCGTTTATAAATACACCATAAATAAATTTGCGTCGTATCATTGGATGGGTCAAGAATTCTCATCTGATGGACAATCATTTATTTATTATCCACCAACCAATAATGTAGAGAATAGGACTTACTACAAGGGAACAATCGATAAACCCGACAAAACTACGATACTCGACGTAAAGGCTTTCTGTCAGCGTTCCAGCCCACGTTTTGCCGATAATAAGGGAGATTATTACTATGTAAACTGCCCGGAGAATAAAACTCTTGTGGTTGTTGATTCCCGCTCCCAACGGGTCGTCTCCCGGTACGAAAATCCGTTGGATATTCAAGTGAATACTACACAATACTCGCACCCATGGGATGACGAAAACGAATATGCCGCTTTATTATATGGGTCTGGGGTTGATTCATCCGAAGGATTCAGGATTGTGATCGTTAACCTGGTTTCGAAACGTTATTTATCCAGGTTCAATATTGAAAGCTCAACCAAAGATGCACCACACATAGCCGGCTTTTCACCCTCCAGCAAATACCTGGTTATCCTTAGCTCGGATAAAAAAGAGTATAAGATCTACAACACAGATGACGGTACGCTTGTCCAATCGATCAAGGTAACACTGCCAGACACAAAAAAGAACGACTATCCGAGTTACGATCTGATCAAGGATGAAACCCTCTTCCTGATCCGTAAGGGAAAGACAGCTGAACTGGTTTCCTTGGAAACCGGGGAGACATTGTTTAAATACCTTGCATTAAAAAGGGAGAACTTCGAATATGTGGATAGCATTGACCGGTTGGTAAACTACTCATTCCGCAATGGACAGAAAAAGAACTTCCTGGTCTTATTTGATGTGTATCCACTGGATTCCAACAAAATCGAGAAAACCTATACCGTCAACCTTCCCTACGCCGGGGAAACTATCGATGAAGAACAGGATCTACCGTTTACCTATTCCTCCTGCAAGATGGGAGATGGTTTTGATATTCTGCCAACGTATTTAGTTCCAGTTGATGACACTTTAAAAACGATCATTATGCTTCAATGCTCATCAACCAATACACCGTTTGATTATAATGACTTGAAGAGCTTCCGGCATCTTATCTACAAAGTCGATGTGCCGGGTGAGAGTATTGAGTTGATGTACAAGTACCATCCAGACTTCACCTGGTTTACCCACACCTATTTGTTTGGTGACAAATTCTACACGGTGGATGACAGTCACGTCTTCGTTTGGGATATGTCCGGTGATTAACAGAAACAAAGATTTACATCTTAAAAGCCCGCAGCTCGTAGGATGCCCTCGCTTCTGAGCGTATCACATTTCTCCATCCAATCGCCCGCGGTGTGGTTCGTCCACGGGTCATGCCCCGCCCGTCCCCCGGTTGAAGCAGGCGGCGGCAAAATGGGTGCGCACCCTTCAACCCTACGGGTATACATCCAACCGTTCACGCGCGCATTCCCATCGTAGGGGCGATGCATCCGGTATGCGTCACGGCCGCGAAACCATCCCCGCTCCGGGTGCGTCGCCCGCGGCATGGTTCATCCACGGGCCATGCCCTGGCCGTCCCCCCGGTTGAAGCCGGTGGATGTAAAATACAAGAACATCCAGACAATTTACAACGAAAACCATTTGTGCTCCGTAATCAGTGTGTAAGCAATTCAATAAAATTCTGAGAAGGGTGAACAACATGGATCAAAACATACAGGACTTTATTCAATCCAAACGGCTGGCCGTGGTCGGCGTGTCGCGTTCCGCTGCGAAATTCGGCAATACCATCTACACAGACCTGAAAGCCCGCGGATACGAGGTGTACGGCGTCAATCCGCATATGGACATGATCGCCGGTGACAAGTGCTACCCGTCCATCGCCGAATTGGCCGGCAAGGTGGATGGCGCGGTCATCTGCCTGCCGCCGCAAAAGGCAGCCGGTGTGATCCGCGAAGCAGCCGCTGCCGGCATGAAAAAGATCTGGTTGCAACAGGGCTCCCAGTCCCTCGAGACCGCCAAAGCAGCCCGCGAGGCTGGCGTCCAACCGGTGGAAGGCAAATGTGTCCTCATGTATGCCGGTCAGGTAACCTCCTTTCACGCCTTTCACAAATTCTTCGCCAGACTTTTCGGCCAGTATTGATCCGGATAATTCCGTGTTTCCAAATAAATCGAACCGGCTGATACAATATCGGTTCAATATTAGATGCAAGGGGTAGAACGAACGATGAGCAAAGTCCTTGTGGCATATTCGACCAATTCCGGTTCAACCACAGAAGTGGCAGAAGCCGTGGCAGCCGAGCTGACCGATGCCGGGCACACGGTTGAGACCCTCCCTATGAAAGATGTCACCTCCGTGGACGGCTTCGATACCGTGGTGCTGGGCGCTCCGATGATATTGGGCTGGCACAATCCGGCCCGCCAGTTTGTCAGGAAACACCGGTCGGCACTCGCCGCCCGGAAAACCGCCTATTTCGCCTGTGCCATGCGCCTCACGCGAGCATCGCGTGAAACCCTGCCGCCGGTCGCGCTGACCCTGGATGAGAACCTGGTGGCTGACGAGGTAAAACCGGGCTCTTTGAACATCAAGGAACGTTTCACCACCATCGGCTATTACCTCAAATCGATGTTGCCGGCCGGCGCTGATGCGAAACCGGTCAGCGTGGCGTTCTTCAACGGGAAGATGGAGATGTTCCGCCTCAAATGGTGGCAGGCCGCGTTCGTGATGATTGTGGTGCAGGCCACCCCGGGCGATTACCGCGACTGGGACGCGATCCGGGCCTGGGGAAAATCACTCAGCCAACTCGTTTGATATTTTTGCGTGATGAACACCATCAGGCTGCCGAATACATGACCGGCCAGAGCGAATAACACCCCTAAAACCCCTTCTTCTGTCCCTTCCACGGAGCGGATTGCCCGCTCACATATTCATCCACTGACGGACCGCCCAGCTTCCCCAGCCGCCACAGGCCGTACACATAACTCAAAGCCAGCACCGCCACTAAAGCCGGCCAATCCAGCACCCCGTTGACCCAGCCAAGCAGAACCGTCTCGCCCTGCCGGTAAAGGACAATCTGTGCCGCCAGGCGGATGGCCACGAACGCACTCCACATCCAGGTGACCTCGGTGTACGCCGGCCGGATGGACGGCAGCCAGTACCAGTCCCGCGGCCAGGCGCGCGTCAGATGGCTGCTCCAGGCCGCCAGCGGCTTACCCAACCCGATGGAGATCAACATCGCAGCCAGGGTAATTCCGCTTGTCGCCAGCGCCGGCAGGAAGAAACTGACCGCGCTCTGCGTGAACCACGCCATCCCGGCTGCCAGTCCGGTCAACCCGAGCCCGCTCACCGCGTACAACCACGATTCACGGCGCACCAATCGGTAGACCGTCAAGATTGCAGCCAGCCCCAGGGCGGAAAGCGACGCGGCTTGCAGTCCGGCGAACCAGTCCACCAGCGCGAAGACAACCGGCGGCAGAATGGTGTCGATCGTATTGTTCCGTCCGCTGAACACCACGCGGAATTCCTGCCAGAGTTCAAGGAGTTTGTCTTTCATAAGCCATTTCCATACGCAAAAGTTGGATACCGTTAGGATAAACCGATTCCAACAGTAATGCTCCTCCGCGTACAAGGTCGTTCCATGGTGGGAGAGAGCGGCTTTTCCGTCAGAATACCCGGTTAACATATCCTCGTCCCGGCTCGAATCGATTCCCAATTTTTTACTATAATTAATCAGACAGGTTAATCAACACAATTTCAAAGCGACCGAATGAAGGGCGGTTAAATAAATAGCAAATGATATGAATAGGCACATATCTTTACGCGTTAGTTCTATTTGGATTGGTCATTATTACCAGTCTCGGCTGTGTTTGGGATCTCCATAAATATTTTACAAACCCACATTCCGTGATTACAGCAACTCTTCCCTCATATATTCAGCCTGAAGCTGCAAATGAAAAATCGAGTAAGCCGGAAAGTCTAAAGGCAGCCCCCGTTACGACCACCACCCTGACCGTCACCCAAAAACCATCTGCCACACAGACTGTGACATCCACGGTCATTCCATCCGCCACCCGGACTGTGACCGCAACCGGCACCACAGCCCCGGCCTGTCTGATCCCGCTAGCCCCGCCCGATTCGTCCAGCTTTGGCAGCTTCGGACAGATCAGTTTCTCGTGGGAATCGAACACAGACGCCGCATCGTACGCAGTGGTTGTCACCGCGCCCGATGGCACGTTAATGACCTTTCCGTCCAAATCGACCGAATACACCCGCTGGATCGAATCATTATCGTGGGGGGGCGAATTCACCTGGCAGGTGCTGGCGTTCGATGAAGAGGGCCATGAAATCTGCCGGTCAGCATCCATGAAATTCACCAAGCCAGTTACCGAGCCGTCATCAACAGCAGCACCGAGAGGAAAAGACAAACCCCGCAGTCCGACATTAATTCATACACCGGGGTAGTAATCAGTTGATCACACCCCACTAGATCTGACAATCGCCTGTAATTAGTTCTCTTCCTTCCATACCACACGGAAAAAAAACTGGCCTGTTACTCAGGAAGGAATTTCCGGGCAGATCCTATCCGCTCGTTTTTGATTCGTCGAGTGAAGAAAGAGTTTCAAGACTCTCTTTCGAAGTACCGAATACGGGTGTTTCAATCGCGATCTTTCTGACCATTTCAGTCAGAATCCGGTCGGAAGCACGCATCTTGTTGGCTGTTGTATTGAACCAGAACCAGGAATAGATCATGAACAGGTAGATGATCATATCTGACCCGCGGCCAATTCCCACGAGATGGGCGATCGCTGTTGCCGATTCCGGTGAAAGAACCAGGAAAATGGCCGCGATCGTTATAAGGATGGTAAATATTCTTTCAAACAAAATATTTACATACCGGCGGGATAACAATAGAAAAATGATGATTAATATAGTGATGAAAACCTGGAAAGGGGTCATTTAATTCCTCCCCCAGAACAAATCCCAGAGAATGTTTATAAAATTGAAAATGGATTGGCCTTTTCCCATCGAATAATCGGTATACCGGATATTCACCTGGACTTCGCAAAACCTCAACCGTCGCCTTGCGATTTGAGACAAGATTTCAGACGCGTGAGCCATCCTGTTTTGAGTGATGTGGATCATTCTCAGGGCGTCAATCGAAAACCCACGCAGGCCGTTGTGGGTATCCGTGATCATCAAACCGGTTGTTGCCTTTGTGAAGAGCAATCCCAGTTTTAGGGTCACAAATTTCAAAAACGGCATCCCTTCCACTTTATTCGTATAAAGGAACCTTGAGCCCAGGACAACATCATATTTCCCCGATTCGAGCAGAGTGACAATTTTGGGAATATCTTCGATATCATGCTGGCCGTCAGAATCAAAAGTTATGACAAATTTGGTTTTCGTTTTCTGCAGAAGATAATCAAAACCCGTTTGCAGCGCAGCGCCCTGCCCGAGATTGATCTGATGCCTGAGCAATACCACGGGGTATCCCGATGCCACAGCCGCTGTTCCATCCGATGAGCAATCATCGACAACAACAACCGAATAATCTTCGCGGGAAAATTTCGCTAAAACATCACCAATACATTTCTCTTCGTTGTATGCCGGAATAACGACCCAGATGTCCTGATCGTTTTTCCGGAAATTCCTGTTAGTCTGTGCGGCGGAGCTTTTCATAATGATCTCTCGATTTTTGAAACAAAGGTAATGTTACTATAAAATCCCGGGGTGTTTTTTGGGGAAATTAAGGGTTTTTCACTGGAACGATTGAAGGAACCAGGCGGGTACAATTTGCAAACTTCATATATGCTTAAATATAAATATTCCCATCCCGAGTTCATATGCATTTCATGGTTTGACTTTTTCGAAAGGAGTTAATTATGAGATCACAATTATCTGAAATTTCATTTGTAACTGCTTTTTCCTATGAACTGGTAACCATGTATGATTTTTATTCGCTGGGCGCACCCATTTTTCCATCATTAAAGAATGAAAAACTCTTAATGCCCGGAAAAGACATCCATGGTTTTCTATTTTTTATCCAATTCAGAATGAGTGAATTTATTATTGGACCCGGGGCATCTTTAAGGGATTATTGGGGATTGCCCTTTTTCCGCTTTCAAGTACTACCGAAAAACAAAAACTATTTGCATAAACTTCTACAGAGCCTCGAAGAAGAAAACCATTTCGCGCTCTATGTTTCACCTGCTTTCTATCGAAAAGGTGAACTCTTGGATCGATTAAGACAACAGGCAGTCATACAAAGTTCAACATTCTGGTCACCCACAGATATGGGTGAGCTTACACACTCTCATCGAAACATGATTTCATTCAAAAGCAATTTGCCATACGGCATCCTGGAACCAGCCGACCGCAAAATTGATACGTTAAATAAAGAAAGATTATTGAGGGATGCAATTAAAGAAAAGATCCAGGTGAAGCCATCTGGATTATATGACAATCAAAATATCCGTCGTGCCGGGGACAGGTTACTTGAAATGTATTCCGGTTTATCATTGAACAAGAGTGAGCAAAAATTGGTGTCAGACATATATAAGAGCCGGGAAACCGTTGAACCAAGAGATTATCTAAGCATGATTTCTACATTGTTATATGATAGTTACATCTACTTTTATGCTCAACCATAAATCAAATAGGTTGACCTCTTTTTGGGGGCTGAACCCATAAAACCACCCCACCCCAATACAAAAACCCGTAGCACACTTCTTCCTACGATTAACGAACAACCGCTCATACCTCTGCATATAAACAGTTCGTTGATGTGTCTGTTTTCAAACAGCATCAACGAATTGGAATTTTGGGTGTCCTGACCCTTTCCGATTATGCGCCAATCACAGGGTCAGGACCTTCCGGGAGAGGGAGTGAATTGTTATGTTAATTTCCGGGGCGTCTTGTCGGGTTGCTGCGGTTGGTGCTAAAGCCGCCGCCGGGGTTTTGCTGTGCGCTTGGTCCAGACTGCATCCACGGAGCGTTGTCCGGAGCATCTGCATTTCCACCCGGGTTGGGCATCATCTGCCCGGAATTCTGGAATTGTTGCTGGTAATTCGTGCTCTGAGTGCTCAGACTGCCAATGCTGGCCATGGCTGTTTTAGCCAGTGAGACCAATTCCTCCAGTAGATCACCGATACGGGAGAGTTCCGCTTTCAGTGAAGCCAGAGTGGCCGGATCATCATCATCTGTTTTCGTACTAACAGTTTTCGCACTGCTCCGGGTTTCCAATTCCGCCTCGATCTGAGTCAAGACTTCATCGAGATCACCGGCATTGGTTTGTCCGGACCCCGAAGATTGGTTCAGGATACTCTGGATGGCTGTCTTCAGGCGTTCAATGATGTCATCATCGGGATTGACATTAACAACCGCAGCCTGAGTGGATACCGCCGGATGCGTTATCTGCTCTGTCGTTGTCACGGCAGTCCCGGTAAGAGATCCCGAGGCGGCTTTGACCGCGGCTGCGTCACCGCCAAAGAGCAACAACCCTGCCAGTATTAAAGACGTTATTTTTGATCGCATAGTGTTTTCACCTTTCTTGCCTTTAACGTTGATGAATACAGTTCAATAAATAGGACGTATGATTTTCGAGTTGGATACGGGCAGTCAGCCGGTTTTTGTCAAAGTCAAAAGGAAATGACACTCAAAAAACGATCCCGCGGGCTTGCTTCCAGCCCGCGGGATCGTTTCTCGCTTTTATCGGTAAATTTCTTTTATATTTTTCGATTATGATTCTGATTCGGCCATCGGGGTCGGGGTAAACATGAAGGGGTTCATCATGCGGTTACCTGCTCCGTTTTGAGGCTGATTCTGGTTCGGATTTTGATTCGGGTTCGGGTTGCTTCCCTGGTTCCCTGCCGGATTCTGGTTCGGGTTCACGTTCGGATTGCTGTTCTGATTGATGTTCGGGTTAAGGGTCGGAACATCGGCAGACAGGGTGGGTGTGGGCATGGGTGTAGGCATGCCGGTCAACTGTGTTGGGTCCTGTGGAGTGGCCAGCTTATCGTTCGGTTTCAGGTTTCCGGGCTGATTCAGGTTCCCCGGTACATTGGGATTGGCAGGATTCGGTTCTGCCGGTTTCGTCGTCGCGGGATCCGGAGTGGTCAGCGGTTTGGGAGCCTGCTGTTGGTTCTGATTTTGATTCTGGTTCGGAGCCGGTTCCTTTAACTTTTCATTGATCAGGCTGAACTGGTTCTGCATCATCTCACGCGCTTTGGTCAATTCCGCTTCAGGAGGCGGATTCTGGCCTTCTGGAAGTTTTTCCAGGCGTTTCATTTCCTCCTGCAGGCGATGCAGCATGTTGACGATCTCTGTCGTATCCTTTCCATTATCTTTGGCCAGTTTGATGGCCTTCTCCAGCGATTCCTGCAACCGTTTCAAAACTTCTTCCTGAGGAAGGGTACCTTTGTCGATTAACTGGCTTATCTCATCCAGACGCTTTCCCGAGAGGTTGACAGCCAGATCCAACTTTTTGTCGGTGCCTATGGTCAGCGCTTCTTCGATCTGTTCCGCCATAACCTTCACTGAATACAACTGGTCATCCGGAAGGCTGTTCTGCGCGGCTGCCACACTGGCGCCGCCACCGCTGAAAAACAACATGGCGGCAATTAGGAGGGATGTTAATGAGGGGCTCATTTTTAGTCTTACCTTTCTAATTGGGTTCAAATTGTTGATGAAACTCTGAAAAGTAAGACGGGAGACCGGTGGATTGGATACGGCCAGATCAGAAATTTGTGACAGGAAAATCGCCCGGCTCTTTTGAGCTGCCGCCGGATCACGTTTCGCAGTGGAATCAGCCAGAGAGTGGAGTTTTTCTTCCAGTTCGCGATCCATATCATCCATAGATGGAGATCTCATTTGACACCTTAACTTCTTCATCGACCATGATGAGAATTCTTTTTAAGGTAGCGAGTGCCCTGTGTTGCAGCGACTTTACCGCACCTTCGGGCTTCTGCATAACAACGGCCACTTCCGCGTTATCCCAACCTTCGATGAAGCGAAGCGCGATAACCTGCTGTTGTTCAGGGGTCAATGTGCGTAAAGCGTCCCGGATCTGCTGTAAATCCAGGTTGGTTTCCGCCTGGTCTTCAAGCCGGTCCGCTGACTGTATCAGCATTGTATCCTCCAATTCCAGCATTTCTACAGGTTCCTTCCGGTAGCGGTCCGTGATCCAGTTATGAGCGATCCGGTAAAGATATGCCTTTAAATGGTCGGTAGGGCCGGCGGCTGCCCGCAGCGCCTTCAGGAACCGCGCGAACGTCTCTGAGACACAATCTTCGGCTGCCTGCGAATCACCCAGCAGATGGTAGGCATAGGCAAAGATCCCGTTATTGAACGAGTCGTAGATCTCTGTCAGGATGTCAGGATCAAATTTACGGGCACCCGCCAGAAGTTCAATCTCACTGCGTTGATTCATTTTCTATAATTAATGACGTAAAATAAAGGAATTGGATACGGTCACAAAAGATGATTGATTTATGGATCCCACGTGGGATCCATAAATGGATATTCTGAAGACCGGTATTGGCTTCCAGTCCATAATAGCTATTTTCATCTTAGATTTGCTAAAGGGATTGTAAAAATAACTTTAAATGGATCACAGGTGATGCAAGGTTAATCCATAACAGTTTCTCAGGAATCATTTGACTATTAGTAGAATTTTTCGTTTATAGACCCTCCTGTAGAAACCTGATGTGGGACTCACCGAACAATAGAGTAAACCCCGGGGATACTCGAACAAATCCAACCAGGAAAGCGGTAGATTCTACATTACCCCCACATTAATCGAACCCTGATTGAATAACGACATGCAAATAATAGGCTCTCCATGATTTCGGGGCACGAGATTTTTTCCATCACTGGCATCCGATGAGATGATATACTCTATCTCTACTATCACCCAGGAACGCAAGCAGTGGATATCATCTCTCTGGATTTTCTTTATCTGACAGTCACTACTCTCCTTGTTTATTATTGTCTGAGCCGGAAAGCCCAAAATATTTGGTTATTGATAGTTTCATACTTTTTCTATTACAAATTAGGCTGGCTTTTTCCAGTCTACCTCTTCCTTTCGTCGATTTTTAATTATTGGTTTGGGAAAAAGATCACGATGGAATCCGGAAAGACCAGCCGGGCTTATTTCTATACTGGTCTGAGTGGAAACATCGCCTCACTCGTACTTTACAGAGTAATCAATTTCCCGGATCTACTGAGTGGGATATCAAATCGGTTATTCATTGTTGACCGGAATCTCCTGACCCTTCTCATTCCGGTTGGATTTTCTTTTTATTGCCTTCAGGCAATCGGATATCTGATTGATATTTATAGAGAACGAATCAAACCAGAAGATGATTTTTTGGACTTCGCTCTTTACATGGCATTCTTCCCAAAATTGATAGCCGGTCCAATCGAACGCGCAAATTCATTTCTGCCTCAATTAAAAACGAACCGGGTCGTGGATAATCAGAAAATTGATTCCGGGCTGACCCAAATAATTATCGGTCTTTTTCGAAAAATCGTAATTGCCGGTTTGCTGATTTACATCATTCCCGGCAACTTTGTTAGCGCCCCTATTTCAAACACACGTCCTTCTCTTGGATTACTCGCATTCCCGTTTTTCAACTATGTGGAACAACTCCCTTACTATGATAGGTTATTCGGGATAATCGGTTATGTCGTTTACCTGTATAACGATTTCGCGGGATATTCCAGTATTGTCCGTGGAATCAGTACATTAATGGGAATATCAATCACGAATAATTTCAGACAACCATTCCTGGCCAATACGTTTATGGATTTCTGGAGTAGATGGCATATCAGTCTCTCCAGCTGGTTGCGTGACTATATCTATTTCCCATTTACAAGAGCGTTGCTGAAAAGCAAATTTACCGATGCGCTAATCATTAATATTGGATTGCCATTAATTGTGACCCTTCTGATATCAGGTTTATGGCACGGCTTTTTACCTACTATGATCCTATGGGGATTGATCCAGGGTATTCTATTAACCTCTGAACATTTGATATATAAAAAATGGCCTTCCTTGAATCCGGCTAAAAAAACTAAATCAGAGCGCTTTTTTTTCTCCTCACTGATCTTCTGTTTGACTGTGTTCTCATTTGTTCCATTTGCTGCCAAATCCATCCCGGAACCCCTGGCTTTTTGGAAAGTGCTAATTAAAGGTACATCACAATCTATCTCAATAGAATCAATTCTGCCAGTCCTATTACTAATTACGCTTTCATTTACAATAGACATAAAGAAGAAGCGTTCACTCAAACCTGGCCTATTCAGGCAAGGGCTTCTGCTCTTGTTTTTTCCTTTGTATGTATAACAATAGCAGCCATTTGGACTATGAGTTCCATCAATCCCCAGTTTGTATACCAAGGATTCTAAATGGATGACCAGGGTTTTTCAGTAAAGCGAATAGTTGCTTTTTCAACGTTAAAAGTTACACTGCCTATCGGAAAAACATTTCTTATTGCTCTGGTAATGTTTCCTGTTTTTCTCATTCTATTGGAATTCCTTTTTAGAATTCCCTTTATTTTTGACACCTTACCCCCGTCAACGGTTTTTCGTAACTATGATTACCCTGAAATCGATGTTAAATATCATAAATTTGAAATTTTGAATAGAAATAAACCGGTAAATTGCATATTTCTGGGAACCTCGATGGTAGACCAGGCTATTGATCCGGAAATTGTTATCCCTTCGTCCAATCAGACAGAGCCAGTAAATTGTTTCAATTTTGGACTTCAATCAATGATGCCTGGAACATCATCAGTATTCGCAAATGCATTGGTTGAAAAATACAACATAAACACCATTGTTCTTGGGATCAGCGCTGTTGATCTCGCAGGTGATTACTATTTACCCAGGGATTTTATATCTGCACCCTGGTTCATATATATATCAGGCCGACAGTCATTGGAAGGTCAGTTAATAGATAAATCCCTTGTTTATCGTTATCTGCTCTCCTTGAAAAAATACAAAAATCCCGATTATCAAAACATGGTATTTGATCTAAATCTATTGATCACTAACCACGGACAAAATCGTAAAGATGAAACCGGGGGATATCCATTAATCACAAAAACGAAATTTCCAAACTACTCTCTCGACCAACATGATTTTTCCGGTCTCGCCGAATTTGGGGATTTGATAGACAAGCAAGTAAAAGTTATTGTTGTAGAAATGCCTGTCGATCCCAGATTTTTGCCTTATTATGTTCAAAATGGTGAAGAAGGCTATGAAGAGGAATTTGCAAAACCGGTTGCTAATTTATTAAAGGATAATGACATACCTTTCATTCGAACTCAAGCAGAAATAGAAGAGGTTATTTCACCGGAAGGATGGGTTGATTATGCTCACCTAAACCGGAAAGGTGCGACCCAATTTAGCACCTGGTTATCAAAGAAAATTTCACTATACTAATAGTTGAAGTAGCTATCACCAATTATTGAACCGATCGTACCGTCGAAAAGACAGCATCCCCTCGCTTCACCTGGAATAGGTCCTTATCATCCGGGAAAATCTTATTCCCCCAGTAGAATCGGTTGAGGTTTACTGTAAAACCGGTGGTTCCAGGAACCTTCTCTTTCATTGTATTTGTCATGGTTAGATCAGGGCGGGCATATGTACTAACCAGGTGAAACGGAGCATAAATATATACAACTGAGTCCTTTGGTGCAATTCGGTTCACATATTCAGTCGCTTCCTTCAACGATGTCCCCAGATAATCAAGTTCATATTTGCCAATAGCACCATTCAACCCTCCTACCGTGGAGTTGTAATAAACGTACTCATACGGATGCATTATGATATTTGAGTAAATGCCCGGAAAAACCAATCCGATTAGCAAAAATGCGAATAGAGGTTTCTTTAATTTTTGATGGAAAAACTCAATGGCAAAACCCCCAAATAACAGTAGAGGCGGAATTAGAAAGAATATATGGCGGAAATTATCATAAATCCGCATATGAGAAAAAATTGTAATCAATAAAGGAACCAACCCCCAAAAAATGAGCAAGAACCAGGCTAGATAATTTATCCTTTTTTTGAATAACTGCGTTATAGATATTGTGAACCCGAAAAACACAGTTATTATTGTTGTCTCTGTAAACTGAGCCAATAACAATTTGGGAAGATAATTTACAGGAACAAAGTTTGCTTTGTATCGTACTCCATCAAATAATACGGTTTCGTTCCATGGGAAATGTGTCATATATGTTATCGCTTCAACAAATTTCCCAACAGGATTACTCCAAAGATATGGCCAGAATACATACATAAAAATCAGCGAAGTAATTCCATATAAAGTAATTACCGGTATTGCCTTCTTTCTATTTTTTATTAATAGCAATAGAGATATAAGGATAGCTACGTAAGGCCCATTCAATCTGATTGATGAGATTATGCCCAACAGGCAGGCAGCCAACCATAATTGCCATATTCGAATGCGTTCAAAAAATACACATCCAATTTGTCGGATGTTGTACAAAAAAGTTTCCCGGGAACGAAAATTCTTAAGAACTGCCTCCCATTTTTCGAATATGACCTTACGCAGCTCATAAAATGCCGTATCAATTTCCTCCCGATAAACTTTTGATCCAAACCGGATAACTATTATCACAACAATAAGACCAATCAATAATAGATTTGCTCGATTGATGATCTGCTCTCCTTTATAAATATAGCTTTCCAGGGGTATAGAGTCTCTATTATGAGCTATTTGGGAAAACAATCGGCCTGGTAAACTATCGGGCATATTATTAGCGATGTTAATAATCCAGGAGATCAGATTACGGTAAACACCAATAGACATTAGACCCGTAAGAAGAACGATCAAGATGCCTGCTTTCAAAAAATTTTTCTTTTCAGAAGATAACGTTCCCCGGATTACTCTTTTTCGGTGTTTCCATGAGAATTTAGTTTGAGAATCGCCAATATCATTTGTTTTCTCAAGCGGAGGTATTGCATCCACCAGCATCAAACCGGCCTCGATTGCCCCCATGAAATAAACCATAATGGCAATATCTTTTGCATTAATAAATGAATGACCAAACAAAACAGGTTGAAAACTGAATAGCACTGTATTGGCAAATGCGGTCGTTGTTGAGAAAAATCGCTTATTCAATAGGTAAAAGAATAAGACGCCAAATTGAAAAGTCAAAAAATTATAGAAATGGTATATAGTGTCCCGGTTGATATTGAAATTTGTATGCACAAAATCCACGAATGCATTACCTACCATCAAATAGATTGGACCATAATATTGTCTATCATCCAGGCTATCGTAATAGGTTGACATTTTTTCAGGTTGAAAGAAATACTGATATGCTCCTACTGTCAGTTTTGCGTATGACCGCATATTGTTTTCGTCCCAACTTTCCCCATAATCACCGGCAACGAAAAACCCAATAATAAGATTAATGACTAATAGAACGACAATCAGGATATTTTTCTTCATAATTCTTTGAACATAATATTTGATATTATTCCAATTTTTCCAAAAGTAAAAAATAGAACAAGCGTTTATTATACCCAGTTTGAATTTTCCTTTTTATTAATGCTTCAATTTAATAAATGCGCTTATATTCGTGTGGCAATTTACTATGAATGATGTATATGTAAGAATAAATCGGAATTGCCTGAAAAAATGATTGGCTCTGTCCTCCATTAACTCTTAAGAAGACGGGGGTGCTATTAATCCTTTCCTAATCGGGATGCCGGAAACTTTATTTGTTACAATCGCTTACGAATAATTGGATTGGAATTATTAACCGCATGTAACCCTTACATGTGTAACCATTTCATACATTGACCATCCAAAAACCATTGATAACCATATTTGCAACCGGAGAATATCAACTCATGCATGAAAAACGCTTCAACAGGAACATTGAACGACTGCGTGATCCTGAACGGATCATCCGCCTGGAGGTGGAACGCGTTGTTCAGATGTCTCTGGAAAATCTCGAAAACGTCACCTCAGTCCTGGATATTGGCACTGGTTCAGGGTTATTCGCGGAGCAATTCGCCGGGCATGGGCTGCGGGTCACCGGTCTGGACGCCAACCCTGATATGCTGCCAGTAGCCCTCCAGTATGTGCCGGAGGCAACCTTCCATAAAGGGATCGCGGAAGACTTGCCTTTCCCCAATGATTCTTTTGACCTGGTTTTTATGGGACTGGTGTTGCATGAAACGGACGACACATCCGCAGCCATCTGTGAAGCCTTTCGTGTTTCAACCAAACGGTTGGTTGTGCTTGAATGGTCCTATGAAAACCAGGATTTCGGCCCACCGCTCACTGACCGCGTATCACCCGAAAAGATCAATGAATATGCCGCTCTGGCCGGATGTAGATCTGTCAGCCATATCCGGTTGAACCAGCTTTCACTCTATCTATTTGAAAGGTAATTCGTGCACCTGTTCCAGACAATTACTCATTGCTTCCACCCACATATTGAAGAGTCACTTTTTTTCAACAATGTTCAAATTGGATGTAAAGATAATGATAAATAAATCTATTGCAAATCGTAAATTCACTTAATTCCATTAATCGCATACAATCAATCCGATACGATGGAACACTTTTCTTGGTTATTTGCCACAGTTGCTCAATAGAGTTTAATCTTGATCTATCATCCTGAAAAAATCTATATGCTTTTCTATTGAAATAAATTTATAACCTCAACCTTCCACCAAATAAACACAAAAGAGGGAGAACAACGATGAAACGTTTGACGCTTGCAAATCTGGTTTTGGCATCTAGTTTGATTTTTGGTGGTTGCATTCCTTCATTATCACCCGAACCCACTCCCACATTTACTTCCACTCCTACCAAAACCGTCCCTCCAACAGAAACACCATTACCCACGCCAGATCCACTGATTCAATTGATTGAAAAAGCGAATCAAACCTGGCTGGCAGGAAATGTTAAGGAAGCAATCTCACAATATAAATCCATACTATCCCAAACTGATAAAACTGATATACGGGAAACTGTTTTTTCAGGGCTGATAGATATAGGGATGAAAACCATGCAAGATGATCTCACTCACTGGTTTGATTCAATTAAAAGTGAGGACCAAATTAAGATCTGCGAAAATCTGGCTCTCGCTCATTCCGCTCTTTGGCCGGTCATAAGCGCGAAAGACAGACCGGGATTCAATGACACTGATTTTTATTTGAATGCGGCAAAAAT
>CAYRHB010000048.1:0-25630 GCA_964424035.1 uncultured Leptolinea sp. | reverse complement strand
GGGTTTTTACGGTTTCATCCACCACCCGGATGGCTTCCGCCTGCCGGCTGACATCGGCGGCTAGTACCAGTACTTTACCGCCCGCTGATTTGATATCGGCTGCCAGTTTTTCCAGCCGGTCTTTTCGACGGGCTACAACAGCCACCGCCGCTCCCTTTTCAGCCAACTGACGGGCGGTCGCCTCCCCAATCCCGCTGCTGGCGCCGGTGACAAGAGCTACAGTACCTTCCAATCGTTCTGACATGGCTATGCTCCTGATATAGAGAATTCATTCTAAAACCGGATAGAGGTGGTTTTACTGCTGCGGCTCAAAAACCTCCACATTATCAAATGCCACCTTGTACCCATTTTCATCGGAATCTTCAAATGTGTATAAATACAAACCACCTTTGCCGGGTTGTCCCAGAGGATCCGGGACTTCGATGTTTTCAACCAGTTCATCATTAATGAACACAGTAATACTGGTTGGATAACAACTAATCCCTATCCGGTTCACGGTTTGAGAATTTTTTAGGGTTGATGTGGTATGCCAGTAATAATCCACATCTGTACTCTCTGTCAAGGGTGTCTGAACATCATTCACAAACTTTCCAATCACGTATTCTTTTGTTCCCAGATCGAAATCAATGTAATAGTAGTTTTCTTTATCAAGGAAATTACAGAAAACTCCAACGATTCCATCATCGTCCGCATCAAGGCTTTTGACATCGAAATGGATTTCATGGGGATAAAAATCCACCGGGAAATATACCCAGTCAAACCAATCGGAATACTTGAGTTGGATGGTATATGTCTCATCTTCGATTAGGAAAAACGTATTACCATCATCGTACTGATACCAGTCAAGGGCGTTGGAAGAAAAATCATCAAAGAAGGAATAATCAGTCAACTCCTGTTGGCCGGTCAATTCGACAGCCTGTTCTGTCGCCATGCTCTCAGGCTCAGTTTCTTCAGGGGATGTTTTTTCTAGGGGTGTCTCTTCAGGAATTTCTTCCGTTGCCTCTGTTTGGGGTAATGTGTATTCCGGTTCGATCAGTTCTTCAACTGGATTTTCTTCCATGATCCGGGATATGTCTGTTTCCCCGCTTATGAAATAGACCACTGCACCGGCCATTACAGATAGACAGCAGCACAGGATGATGAATATGACAACAATGATTAATACGGTCTTCCACGGAAATCCTGAATTCGAGTCCAAAATTAGCCTCCTAGAAATACAATCCCTCTCTGTTCAGCCCGTCCTAGGGCCGATGATCGATTGTCCAATGGGAAACAGAAAGATCTGTTAAAAACGTAGTTTGGATTGTTGATTGCAGTCGATTTGCAAACTGGATACATCCATTCTACCGGATTATGAATGGCGTCCCATGTATTTTGTGTGAAATCGAGAAGATTGGTCTGATCACTGCCGGTCCTGCCGGCGGCCCCTGACTACCGCGTAATTCCCGAAATCATCTTTATCGTCATAACCGATCCGGGCAAAGGAAGGTTTGGGATCCAACCCGGCTTCTTCGGCCGTCACGTACAACTCTGCCATGGCCAGCAGATAATCGCGGTAGTCAGGATATTCTCTCTGCAAAATGGAGGCTCCCAACCCGATTTCCAGCCAGCGGAAATCCCCGGTCTGTCGCAGTCGCTCTGCCGCCGTGTAAATAAAACCAAGAAAGGCACTGGCAAGTCCCTTTTCCCCTTTGATGTCCTCCAGGATGAGATCGCGGTCCAGTCCGGTTTTATTCTCCAGGGCGCGTTCACACAGGGCGGCAAAAACCTCTTCAGTTTCACCCGATTCCGGTGCGGGGATCACCAGGGGGGAGTATTGGAAGCGGTTCTGTAACGCGGATAACCGTTCCAACAGGGATTTGAGTTCAGGGTCAGGTTGGGACATTATCGATAAAACCTTTCCGCAGCCATTATCGCATAAAGTTTTTGTCCGCGGAATATCAAAAAGGCAGAGGCGTACAACCGTGCGCCTCTGCCAAAAAATTGCAAGGTTGGTTTCCCCGGAATTTCAAATACTACGACTTAGAATCTGGTCAATCTCCTTCAATTGATCCGGCGTCAACGGGCCGAATTGCATGGCTTTGCAATTCTCCTCGACCTGGGTCTTAGTCTTGAAACCGGGGATGGGGATGGTAACCGGGCTTTTCGCCCAGATCCAGGCCAGGGCTCCCTGACCGAGTGTCCGACCTCCGCTGGTCAGCACCTCACGGATGGATGCCAGCTTATCAAGCCAGTCTTGCGTGGGTTGGCCGTCTTTAAACCCGGGATGCCATTGGGCATGGCAGCGCACATCATGTTCCGGGAATGTGCTGCCGGGTGAGAACTTGCCGGTCAGCAACCCCATCCCCAGCGGACCGCGGTTGATGCTGGCCAGATTCCACTCTTCGCACAGGGCGAGAAGCTCCATATTCCCGTCCAACACGCTCAACTGCTGCTGCACCGCGCTGCAATTTGGGAATATCGAAAAGGTTTTAACCGCGTCCAACCGGTCGGTGCTCCAACCGTACGTGCGGATCTTTCCCTGCTTCACAAGGTCTTCCAGAATTTCCCGGGCAGCCAGGGCGTTTTCGATCTCCAATCCCCAGACATGCAGGAAATACACATCGATATAATCGGTCTGCAGACGACGCAGGCTGGCTTCCACGTCATCCCGCAGACGTGATGTCACATCGCTGCCTTCTTCTGATTCATCATAATGCACCACAGCTTTGTTCTTCTCATCCACGGCATAACCGAACTTTGTGGAGATGACCACTTTATCGCGCCTGTCTTTGAAAACCCTGCCCAGCAGACGCTCACTGAATCCGGCGCCATAGTTGGCAGCCGTGTCGAAATACGTGGCTCCGAGGTCATATGCGCGGCGGATGGCACGTTCTGATTCCGCCTCATCCACGCCGTCCCATCCGGCCGGGCTGCCGTTGAACATCCACGGACCGCCCACCGCCCAGCAGCCCATCCCCAACGCGCTGACTTCGATGCCGGACCGTCCCAGCAGCCGGGTAAATTCGTTGTTCATAATCCAAATCCTCTCTTTTCGTTTCTCTCTACCGGCATCATTCTAGGATCGAAGTGGGATTATCGGTAGTACCACATTACAGACATTTTCTTAATTCCACTGGCCGGATTCTCAATGTGGATTGGAATAATTGGGTAGAATTAATACATGCGCATACCCCTTGATTCATACAGTCCTGTACCCCTGTACCGGCAGATCGAAAACTGGTTCCGGTTGAATATCCTTTCAGGCAGCCTTTCTCCGGAGACGAAATTGCCCTCCACACGCGAACTGGCGGACGAACTGGGGATCAGCCGGATCACGGTGAAGAACGCGTACGCCAATCTGGAAAGCGAGGGAGTCGTGTATACCCGCGAGGGTTCCGGGACTTATGTCGCCCCGCCGCTGCCGGAGCCGGGCAGCGGTTCATCGCAACCGCCGGAGAGCTGGCCGATGTGGCAACTGGAAGCCGCGGGGGAATCCGGCCCTCCATTGGAGTTTTCCTGGCCATTTAAAACGCCGGACGATACCATTGCCTTCATCGGCGTGGGCGATCCGCGGGAGTTTCCGCTAAAGGAGTTTTCCCGCACAGTGCGGGAAGTCTTTGACCGCGATGGCATTAACGCACTGGATTACGGCGGATTGCATGCCGGATACTTCCCGCTGCGCGAAACGGTCGCGCATATCCTTTCCAGCCAGGGGATCACCGCCAGTCCGGACGAGGTGTTGATCACAGCCGGATCGCAACAGGCGCTGGCGTTGGTTTGCCAGACATTGCTCAAACCGGCCGATGTGGTCGTGGTGGAGAAACCCACCTACAACTTCGCGCTGGAACTGTTCCGCTCGCTAAAATTGAAGGTCGTTGGCATTCCGGTCGATCCACAGGGTATGCAGGTCGAGCTGCTGGAAGCGGTGCTCCAGCAATACCATCCACGGTTGATCTATACCATGCCGGTTTTCCAGAACCCGAGCGGGATGTGCATGAGCACACCGAGACGCCGGTTGCTGCTGGATCTGGCGGCACGCTACAATGTCCCCATCCTGGAGGATGATTTTGCCAGCGACCTGCGTTATGAGGGGCGGACATTGCCGGCCATCAAATCGCTGGATCCCGGAGGCCAGGTGATCTATACCGGTACATTCTCCAAGATGCTGATGCCCGGCCTGCGCATCGGCTACCTGCTGGCGGACGGACCGGTCTTTGACCGGCTGGTGCGCCAGAAATGGGTACAGGATTTGGCCACGTCCAACCTGATGCAGCACGTGTTGAACACCTATGTCACTGTGGGGCGCTACCAGGCGCATTTGCGGCGTTCGACCCGGTTGTACCGCAAACGCCGCGACGCGTTGCAGGCGGCCATCCGCCTGTACCTGCCCCGGGATGTTTCCTATGTTGTGCCGCACGGTGGGCTGTTCCTGTGGCTGCGCCTGCCGGAGGAGATGTCGTCCATGGACCTGCTGCCGAAGGCTATGCAGGCGGGGGTGGAATTTTCACCCGGCACGCGCTACTTCCCCGACCCGGAGGAGGGTGACGCGAACATCCGCCTGAATTTTGCCACCCGCACCCCGGAGGAGATTGATAAGGGAATGCGAAGGCTGGGGAAGGTGATGAAACAGATTATTATTGAGTAATCGATTGCCGGTTATTTCTTCTTTAAATTCTCTTCCCGGCGAAACTCGACGATGCGCCGCACCAGGTCATACGGGATGGGCCGGTCATACGGGAACTGCACCGCGCCTTTGGAGTTCGGGTATTGTGAGATTTCATCCCTGAACGCTTCCAATCCGCTGGGTGTCGGGTAGAACCCGATGTGATTCTTGAAGGCGGCAAAATGCACCAGATTGCCGTTCAGGTAGAATGTTGGCATCTGGTAGGCGATCTTTTCATTGGCTTCCGGGGCGGCTTCATGGATCACCCGGCGCATTTCGCGGAGTTTTTGCTGGATATCATCCGGAAAGCCGGAGATGTACTGACTGATCGTCAAAAACAAGGGTTTTGTTTCGTCCATCCGATCCTCCCGTGATGACAACATACTTACAGGTTGGATTCCCGCCGGAAATGGTCCTGCAGACTGCGGTAGCGCAGCTCCTTCTGCCGCAGAGCTTTGATGGCTGCCACGGCCGCGGCGGCAGCCGAAAGGGTGGTGAGCAGCGGCACGTTCATGGTCACCGCCGCCGCACGGATCTCGGCGCCATCGGTATGGGACTGCGGTCCCAGCGGTGTGTTGATAATTAACTGTACCTGACCGCTACGGATAAAGTCAACTGTATGTGGAGACCCTTCGGACATTTTGTTGATCTTTTTTACCGGCAGGCCGACTTTTTCGAGAAATGCCGCCGTACCCGGGGTGGCCATCAGCTCAAAACCCATACGGAACAGATCGCGTGCCAGCTTCAGCCCGGCGCTTTTGTCGTAGTCGTTCACGCTGATCAGCACCGTTCCACTCTGTGGCAGGCCGGTTCCGGCGGCAATCTGCGATTTGGCGAAGGCGTGCCCGAAGTGGGCGGCGTGTCCCATCACTTCGCCGGTGGAGCGCATCTCCGGCCCCAGCAGAGTGCTGGACCCGGGCAGTTTCTTGAAGGGCAGCACGGCTTCCTTGAGGAAGAAACCGTCCACCCGCGGCTCCTCGGTCACACCCAGCTCTTCCAGCGTGCTTCCGGCCATCACCTGCGCCGCGGTGTACGCCAGGTTCAACCCCGTCGCCTTGCTGGCAAAAGGCACGGTACGCGAAGCTCGCGGATTGACCTCGAGCACATAGACCATTTCGTCTTTCAGGGCGAATTGCACGTTCATCAGGCCGCGCACGCCCAGGGCCAGCCCGAGCTGTTCGGTGTATTCGCGCATGATGCCCTGATGGTAGTTGCTCACTTTATAAGGTGGCAGCACGCAGGCCGCGTCACCGGAATGCACCCCGGCTTCTTCGATATGCTGCATTACCGCCCCGATGACCACGCGTTGCCCGTCGGCCAGCGCGTCCACGTCGATTTCGAAGGCGTCTTCCATGAACTTGTCGACCAGGATCGGCTGACCGGGGGCGGCTTCAATGGCAGCCTGAATGAACCCCTCCAGACTGGTTTCGTTCTCCACGATGGCCATGGCGCGCCCTCCGAGAACGAAGGACGGCCGCACCAGCACCGGATATCCGATCTGCGCAGCCACGGAACGGGCTTCTTCAAATGAACGGGTGATGCCGTTTTCAGGCTGGGGAATATCCAGCTCATGCAGCAGTTTCGCGAACTCTTCACGATCTTCCGACAGGCGGATGGACTGCGGAGACGTGCCCAGAATCGGCACCCCGGCGGCTTCCAATCCGGCTGCCAGATTCAGCGGTGTCTGCCCGCCAAATTGCACAATCACCCCGGCCGGCTGCTCGCGGTCGACCACGTTCAGCACATGCTCCAGGGTGAGCGGTTCAAAGTACAGGCGGTCGGCGGTGTCATAATCGGTCGAAACCGTCTCCGGGTTGCAGTTGTACATAATCGTCTCAAATCCCATTTTTGAGAGGGCAAAAGCTGCCTGACAGCAGCAGTAATCAAATTCGATTCCCTGGCCGATGCGGTTGGGTCCGCTTCCGAGTATGAGGATCTTCTTGTGGTCTGTTGCTGCGGATTCATCCTCCTGCTCGTAGGCGCTGTACAGGTAGGGTGTCTCCGCGCCAAATTCCGCCGCGCAGGTATCCACGCGCTGGAAGGTGGGGATGATGCCAGCCTGTTTACGCAGGGAGCGCACTTCACCGGCTGTTCGATTCAGCAGCCGTCCGATGTGGCTGTCAGCAAACCCCATACGCTTGGCTTCACGCAAGAATGATGAGAATCCACTATCGTCGGGGTTTACCCCGGCAAGCTTCTGCTCCAATCCGGCGACCCCGGCCAGTTCGCCCAGGAACCACAGGTCATAGCCCGTAGTTTGGCTTACCGTTTCCAGCGGCATTCCCTCTTTGACCGCCCGGTATACCTTGAAGAGGCGGTCGGCGGTCGGGTTCTCGATCCCGGCGATTCCAGTATCATCGGATATCTTTCCATCCAGGCTGTCCGCGCCAATCTCGAGTGATTGGACGGCCTTGTTGAGGGCTTCAGGGAAGGTGCGACCCAGCGCCATCACCTCGCCCACGGATTTCATTTGCGGACCCAGAACGGGGTCAACCCCGGGGAATTTTTCAAAAGCCCAGCGCGGAATCTTGACCACTACGTAATCCAGCGAAGGTTCAAAGGCGGCTTTTGTCTGCCTGGTGATGTCATTGGTAATCTCGTCCAGTGTGTACCCCACAGCCAGCAGGGCGGCGAGTTTGGCGATGGGGAATCCCGTTGCTTTGGAAGCCAGTGCCGATGAGCGGCTGACGCGCGGATTCATCTCGATGACCACAACGCGCCCGGTCAGCGGGTTGACAGCGAACTGCACGTTCGAACCGCCGGTTTCCACCCCGACAGCGGTCAACACACGATGGGCCAGGTCGCGCAGGATCTGGTATTCGCGGTCGGTGAGGGTCTGGGCTGGAGCCACGGTGATGCTGTCACCGGTATGGATGCCCATCGGGTCCAGGTTTTCGATGGTACAGATCACCACGAAATTGTCGGCTTTGTCACGCATCACTTCGAGCTCAAATTCTTTCCAACCGGTCAGGTTCTCTTCGATCCAGGCTTGCCCGATGGGCGATTCAGCGATGGCTTTACGGATGGCTTCCGGCAGTTCTGTGGGTGTATTGACCCATGACGCGCCGCTGCCGCCCAGGGCGAAGGAGGCACGGACCAGCAGCGGGTATCCAATGCCCTCAACCAATTTTTTGGCTTCTTCCAGGGAATGCGCTGCACCGCCTTTGGGGATGGGGATGCCGGCTTTTTCCATGGTTTCGCGGAACATCAACCGGTCTTCCGCCGCCTTGATGGCTGGTAAATTAGCGCCGATGAGCTGCACACCGTACTTCTCGAGCACGCCGTTTTCGCTGAGAGCCAGCGCGAGGTTAAGGCCGGTCTGTCCACCGATGACCGGCAGCATGACATCCGGTTTTTCCCGGGCAATGATGGCTTCCAGCGCTTCGGTGGTCAGCGGTTCAATATAGGTGGCATCGGCAATTTCTGGATCGGTCATAATGGTGGCCGGGTTTGAGTTAACCAGCACCACACGGTACCCTTCTTCGCGTAGCGCCTTAACCGCTTGTGTACCGGAGTAATCAAATTCGGCTGCTTGCCCGATGATAATGGCACCGGAACCGGGTATGAGGATGGTCTTGATGTCGTTGCGTTTAGGCACGGGATACCCCCTTGTAGATCAGGGAAAAGAATTCGCCGAAGATGTTATGCGCGTCATGCGGGCCGGGAGCCGCCTCGGGGTGGAATTGCACGCTGAAGACCGGTTTGTTTTTGAGGCGGATGCCTTCCAGGGAATTATCGTTCAGGCTGCGGTAGGTAACCTCCACCTGAGTCGGGTCCAATTGTTCCGGAATGACGCAATAATTATGGTTTTGGGCGGTGATCAATACCCGGCTGGAGGGAAGATGCTGCACGGGGTGATTTCCGCCGTGATGCCCGAATTTCAACCGGCAGGTATCAGCCCCCAGCGCGCGGCCGATCAACTGGTGCCCCAGGCAGATACCGAAAAGTGGTACGCTGCTTTCAAGAAGTTCTTTAACCGTATCTACCAGATAGGGAAGCCCGGCCGGGTCGCCGGGACCGTTGGAAAGAAAGATGCCGTCAGGTTTTCCGGCAAGCACATCACCGGCTGGAGCAGTCGCCGGGTAGACGGTCACCCGCGCGCCGGAAGACGCCAGGTGGCGAAGGATGTTCTCTTTGATTCCGAAATCATAGGCGGCAATGGAAACCGGGCGCTTGAATACGGGAATATCAGCCACCCATTTACTTCCATCATCCGGCTCCCAGTTATAGGGTTGCGGGCAGGTGACTTCGCTGACCATATCGCGTCCGTCCAGTCCCGGCCAGTCGTTCACCATTTGAAGGAGGATCCCGGCGGGAGTTCCTCTGGTGGAGAGGGCGGCTTTCTGCGTTCCCCCATCACGCAGTTTGCGGGTCAGCCAGCGCGTATCCACTCCGCTGATCCCCGGGACACCAGCCTGTGCCAGCCAATCTGATAAGGGCATGGATGCCCGCCAGTTGGATACGGTATGACTCAACCGGCAGACAACGGCCGCAGAAACCTGAGGCCGGGGCGATTCATCATCTTCCAGATTGATACCCACATTCCCAATGTGGGACACAGTAAACAAGACCCCCTGTCCCCGGTATGACGGATCGGTTAGGATTTCCTGATATCCTGTCATGCTGGTGTTAAAGACCAGTTCAAATACGGCGTCAGCCTGCGCGCCAAACGCCTGCCCTTCGAGGACGGTGCCATCCTGTAAAACCAGAGTTGCTGTACTCAATTCGTCTCCGCTCCTTTTCCGCCTGATGGTACAAAAAACAGCCCTTCGGGAAGAAGGGCTGTCTGGTCAATCAAATCGGTTCATATGCTTTCGGGTTTGTTAAACCGCCATCCAAATCCGAAGCAACCGGCCTTCTTCCGGTGAAGCAGGCAGGGTCTTTCGGGATCGGATGACATAATTCAGGGTGCGCATATTGGGCGGTATTCTATCACACACAGGGAGATTGTCAATAAGAACTGATCAGATCAGTCCCCATTGTTTGCGGAGGATATCAAAAACACCGGCACAGGCGATCGTATCCGACAGTGGAATGAGGTCGCTTTGTTTTTTGCCTTCCCGGAAGAGACTGGCGCAGTGGCGGGCTTCATAAATGAATCCGTTGGGTACTTTCTCTTCGAATTTTGCCACCCGTTTGTCGCGTCCTTCGTACAGCTCGGCTTTCATCGGTCCAAAGCAGTTTTCAAGCACGATCTTGCCTTTGGTTCCGTAGATGATGGCTTCATCCATGGCATCGGTGGTGAACCCGCAGGAGAAGGACGCCAGAGCTCCACCCGGGAAGGTCATTCCCACGGCGGCTGCTTCATCCACCCCAGACGGGGCGATCTTTGCCGCTCCATAAACCGAGGCCGGATCCTCTCCGGCAATCCCGGTGGAGAATTCGATGGGGTACACGCCCAGGTCGAACAGGCTTCCCCCGGCCAGTTTCGGGTTGTACCAGCGGTTCTCCGGGTCATATTTCCCCAGGAAACAGAAGTTGGCACTGATCAGTTGGACCGTGCCGATCTTTCCGGCGCGCACCCATTCCTGTGCCTTCCGGTACGCCGGCATACAGCGTGTCCACATGGCTTCCATCAGCAATGTATTATTCTTTGCCGCCAGGTCAGCCAGCTCTTCGGCTTCTTTCTTGGTCAGCACCAGCGGCTTTTCACACAGGACGGCTTTGTGGTTGGTCAGGCATTCCCTGACGATGTCATAGTGAAAATTGTGGGTCACCCCAATGTAGATGATGTCCACATCCGGGTCGGCGATGATACCAGCATAATTGCCATACGCTTTTCCGGCCTTGTATTTTGCCGCGAACGCATCCGCTCTTGATTGGTCACGGGCTGCAACGGCAACCAGATCAAGATCCTTCTCACGGTTCACCGCGTCGGCGAATTTGTTGGCGATCGTTCCCAGCCCGATAATTCCATAACGAACGTTCATTGTAGACCTCGTTTAAAATTCACTTCCAGATTTTCCGAGTCGGCCAGGTCCTGTAAGCGGCCACCGGTTTGTTTGCTTTCATCAGATCAATTTAACTGGTGAAATTACAGTCTGTCTCTATTTTCGCTTAATGATTCAACTAACTTTATGAAATCCTGGTTGAGCATGGTGAAAATCCTTCTGTTGAGAAGAGAGCCGGGTGGTATATTCCGACCGGACAGGTTTCGATTACGAACAACCAAGCGATTCCTTATACCATACCCCAATTTTAACCTGAAAAGGGATTATTTAAAGTGTGCGTCGAATGATATTAGACTGTTTCCCGGAGGGTTATTTTAGGGGGAACACCTTTGCCAGGTAAGACGGTAATTGACGGGTTTCATCATACAGGTCGGGGAAAATGAGGGCTTTGTTCCAGGGTTCAGGATTCCGGTCGTTGGAAAATTCATTGAAAATGATCGAAGACGAGCTATTGATCGGGATTCCTCCAATCACAAGATAATCACAGACCCGGTTGTTCAATTTTGGAGACATCCAGCTTTCCCGCACAGCCCACCATTTGCATTTGCCGCATGTGAATAAAAACGAAAAGCGGTGCTGTGACAGCAGATCATTTGTGTTCAGATCCACACGGACACCACGGGAAGGTTTAATGGTCATGCATTTGAGAGTTGCGGCGCATTTTGGGCAAACGGCCGGTTGGCCGGGCTTCCGCTTGAAGGATGACCGGATGTCATAGACCACGAAATCGGAGAGTGATGGATAGGTGTCCACCGGTGTGGCGGCATCCAGAAGCGTTCCGGGGATATATACCGGTTCATAGGGATTGATTTCCGGAATGTTATGGTATGCGCTCTGGGCCAGAGTACTGCTGATATCCTGCTGGTAGGAAGGAGAGGAACCCGATGGCACAAAACCGTGATTATCCCGGTTGGGTTGCGGAGAATCGGGTAAGCCTGAAATCCCTGTCCTTGCTGGAGAAAAGAACACGGCAATTAAGCCGGTCAGGATGACAAGGACCAGTGTGATAAATGTAATGCTGGAACCCAAAAAAACACCGATGATCGATCCAAGAATGAGGACACCCCCCATGATTCTGGACATCACATCGGTGATCTTATATCGTGATGTAAGATTAATCTCGCCTTTAATCAAGGCGAGAATACCGATGATGATAAGGAAAGCGGAAAACAGCATAAACTATCCCCACGTGAGGGTTGAGAGTATTGATCCCTGCATACCCGAATAAGTATACATGGTATTGTAACAAATTGGTTTACAACAGGTTATCGACTCTTGATCAACCCGGCCAATCCGGTTACTGGCATGGTTTTTGAATGAACATGTACGCCCGTCTGCTCGGGTGTTCCGCATCGGGATATGGATAACGCTCAACGGTTTCATAAACATGGAATCCGGCATTTTCCGAGGCTTTTATTACCCTGTCTGTGTTTAAAAAACGCCAGGTGGCGCCAGCTCCTTCAACATCCAGGAAGTTGTCCACAGAAATAACGCCCTTGCCGACATGAAAACTGAACAGGCAGTAGCCACCGGGTTTTAATAACCTGAGCCATTCCTTCAAGGTCTTTTCGATTTCCCGGTAGGTGAAGTGGACAATGGCGTAGAACGCCATGATCCCATCCGCGGAAGAGGATTCCATGCGCGATGCCAGCATGTCATCCACTTCGAATCCAATGGCCGGAAAGTTCTGACGGGCGAGTTCGATGGATTTCTCTGAAAAATCCAATCCGATCACTTTCTGCCGGCCAAAGCCGGATAGAAAATTCGTGGTGTGACCGCAGCCACAGCCGAAATCATATACAAGCCCACCTTTAGGAACCATAAGCGAAAATCGTTCGATGACACTGCGGTCATACGGCTTTCCATCCAGTTCGGTCAGAAAGTGCTTCGAGTATTCGCCCGCTGACAGGTCATAGCATCGACGGACTTCGTCCGCGTCATATCCGGACATTGAAAACCCCTTAGTGCTGTATTATCCCTTCTTCGGGAATGACTGTTCGTATGCCGCTATCATTTCATCCCACTGTCGATTGGCCTGCTCATCGATCGTCCGGCGGGATGCGTCAGATTCGAACCATTTCACCGCACGTTTGACACCCTCTTCCCAGGTAACTTTGCAGTTAAATTCAGGGACAAAGCGTTTGATCTTGCTGTTATCAAACACCACGCTGTTCGATTTATCGCCGATCAGCGATCCAATGTATTCATCATCCCAGGCTGCCAGCCATTCGGAAGGGATGTGAACGGGGTTCAAATTCACACCATAGGCGTTGGCTGTCTGTTCGTATAGCTGGTTCCATGTGAGCACCTCATCCGAGGTGATTTGGAATGCCTCGCCCAACGCTTTTGGATTTCCGAACAATCCCAGTAATCCGACAGCAAAATCTTCGTTCCAGGTGCATACCCACAATGACGTCCCGTCACCGGGAATAATGACCTTTTTACCCTTTTTAATCCGGTCGAGCATGGTATATGGATGCAGCCAGCTTCCCGTGCAAAGTGGTATCTGAGTCAGCCCATATGTCAATGAAGGACGGATGATGGTCACTGGGAAACCATCCTCGTGATACGCTTTCATTAATCGGTCTTCGCAGGCAATCTTATCCCGCGAGTATTGCCAGTAGGGATTCTCAAGCGGTGTTTCTTCTGTGATCAGGTAATTCTGGACCGGTTTCTGGTAGGCGCTGGCAGAACTGATGAACACGAATTGCCCGGTCTTGTTTTTGAACAACCGGATATCCCGTTCAATATCCGCGGGTGTGAATGCGATCCAATCAACAACCACATCAAAATGGAGAGGTTCCAACACTTTGGCCAACGGTTCAAATTCACCGTGAACATCGGCGGTCAACAGATGGGCGCCGGAGGGAACGGGTATTTTCTTCGTCTGAGAACGATTGAGGATTGTCAGGTCATGACCGCGTTTTATAGCCAATTCCGAACAGGCTGTGCTGATCAGCCCGGTTCCGCCAATAAACAGGATCTTCATCGAAACATCTCCTTGCCTGGATTCTTCATCCATTATCGCATAATTGCGATCTTTAACAATTCGTCATTTACAACCCTGCCATCCCTGTCCACCAAACCAAAATCGAGGGCTTTGTACGTCCAGATGGCATGTCCGATCCTGTGTTCATTAAGCAGTTCTACTACATCACGCGTCCAATTGAGGCGCGCAGACATGGGTGCCTTTTCGTAAACCCCGAATTCCCCGCAATATACCGGCTGACCGGCCTCCCTGGCGAATACCACTGCAGGAGCTAATTTTTTCTTCAAATAATTCCGGTCAAAGCGGACGTCCACTTCATCCGAAAGGTGCCAGTAAGAATGTCTGGCTATGATGGCCTCCAGCCCGTCAGCCTGCTGACCGGGGTAATCCAGGGTGCGGCCATATTCAACCAGGGGTTGAACCCAGGGGGCATTCTGGTGCGTGACGGTAAGCGGCAGATAAAAATGGAATGTGTACAGGATGTTGTCATCATCCGGGCGTTCAATGTTCCGCAATTCATCGGCGGAGTTGTAATAATTACCGCCCACGATGATCAGACGCTCTGGATCAATACGCCGGATCGCGGATACTGTGCGCTGAACCAGGTTGTTCCATGGGCTGCTGTCTGGAAGAGCGATCTCGTTCAATAATTCAAAAGCCAGATTGTCTGTGCTCTTACCGGCAAACTGATGTGCGATCGACTGCCAGAGGTGGATGAAGCGTTCTTCCAATACCGGGTTGCTGAAAAGCGTGGCTGTCTCGTGCTCATCAAATGCAAAACCGGGCGCTTTATGCAGATCAAGGATGGCACGCAATCCATTGCGACCGCACCACTCGAGGCAGTTGCCGATGTACTCCAATCCACTGGAGAGCAATTCCCCCGGCTGACTGTCATCTTCCAGTACGGGGTAATCCACCGGCAGGCGTATGTGATCAAAACCCCATCCGGCGATGCGGTCCAGGTCCGGCGCGATAATAAAGGATTTAAAGTGGTCATGATCGTAAGCCGGGTATTGTGAGATCCACCCACCCAGATTAATGCCGGTTAGCAAACTTTCTTTCTTCATTGAATTCTCCAGTTTCTTGATGTGCGAAAGGAAATTTCATCGCTTTCATTGGTTTTGATCAGGACCGGGCCAGTGGTTCTGAATTCAACAATCCAATAATAATCACAATTGTGAGAATAACAACCTGGAAAAAAACGCCAACAAAGGGGATACACAGTCCAAGTATGCCGGAAAGCAACAGGATTCCCAGAATCAAGGCGGTGTTTCCGGTAACTTTACGTTTGGCCGTTATCTTAAACTCGCCCTTTCGCAGCGCGGTTATGCCAAAGGCGACCATTAGAATGGCAAGGATCATGACGATCTTTGCCTCCATGTCAACCATGATCCAGCCGCCAGCAAGGTGATGATCAATGTTCCATAGAGGTGGATCTCTGCAGGTGACGGTTGGAAGAACCCGTATGTGAAATTGAACATGAAGTGCATCAGAACGGCAGAGAGAATACTACGGGTCGTCCATTCATAAACCCGGGATATCAAGATGGATAAGGCTGTCATTCGCAGCAAAAAGAGCCAGAACAATCCTGTCCCAAAACCCCATCCGGCATACATGCTTCCGGAAATGAAAAAGAGTGGAAGGTGCCACAGTCCCCAGATTACACCCAGGATGAGGCCGGCAAACAGGATATTCCATCGGGAGGACAGCCTGTCCAGCGCAAACCCCCGCCATCCAAGCTCTTCGGCAAGTGGACCCATAAGCAACACCTGGATCGCGATAAATACCAGTGCAACAAAATCCCCCGGTTTTCCGGAGAAACCCTGTAGTGCAGGAAGGTCCGGGTGGCTGCCGGTGACCAGGCGGTAAACCTGCACACTGAACCAACCGAGAAGCGGAAAGATGGCGATGATAAAGGAAAATCTACGCCACCCAATCCGGTGGAAATCAAGCAATCGCTGGAAGACATCCTGCTGTCCGGCTTTGTCCATTGTCCTGCCGATCATCAACAGACCGGCAACCGATGGTCCGAAACCACCGATCAAATAGAGGATGAACACCACCGGTTCAGCGCTTGCAGGGTCCAGGAAGGCTGCGGGAATCCACAATATCCAACTGAGTCCAAATGCCAGCAGGAAGAACCACAATAACGGGGTGTCTGATTTTTTATCGGGCATGAGAATCCTGTACATCCGGATTTACTGCATCCTGAAATTAATCGCCTGACCATATCCATTCGGGTTATGGTTGGCAACCCGGCACATCCGGTCTATCCAATCTTACGGCAAACCAGTTCACCTTTGCCAATGGGGACGATCAGGGCATCCACACGGGTATCCGCAAGCGCGCGGTCCAACATCGGTTGTAACACAACCTGGTGATTAATAGCATTGTCGGCTACCAGTAGTCCACCCGGAACCAGATTCGGAATGACCATTTCATAACAATCGGTGTAAACGTCCTTCTCCGCGTCCAGAAAACAGAAGGCGATGTCTTTAATGGCTGATAAAAACTGGCGGGCATCGCCTTCCATAAGTTCGACCTGGTCGGAAACCCGGGCAGCCGAAAAGGTCTCACGGGCCAGTTTGATCTTTTCGGGCATGATCTCAAATGTGGTGACCTTGCGTCCGGTTTGTGCGGCAGCCAGGGTCAACCACAGGGTGGAATACCCGCCGCTTGTACCAATTTCAATGATATTTCCCGGTTGGGAACCGGCAACCAGAAGAGCCAGAAACTTTCCGGTTTCCGGCGGGATCTGGCGCAACCGTTGAAGACGCGGAATATTGTCATTACGCTCACGCACGTCAAGGTTTTCCAAAAACTGCATACGCGCCCCGATGGCAGCATTAATAGTATGGAACATGATTCCTCCTCCATTCTGCGGAGTGTTTTCAAGATATTATCGCATACCCTGAAAACACGTCCCGGTTTGTGGTTCGCATCAATGCCTGATAAGGTTTATTCTCCCGTGCGTGCCAATCCTGCAATGGAAGTTGTGTAAATGCATCATTCGTACTTCCTGGCCGGAAAATGTAAATTCCAGGATTGGTGAGGCCTGTTTCTTGATGTAGTAGATGGCTAATGGATGTGCGTCAGGTCAGTTTTTTGACCATTTTTATCGATGCTCCATCATTTTGTACCTCTTCAAATCCCAATCGCCTGTATAACCGGCAGGCCGGGTTTTCCACCGAGACACTTAGACAAACCGCCGGATGGTGGCCTCTTATTTCATTAAATAGGAATGACATCAAGGCTTTCCCTACCCCCTGCCCACGGTATTCCGGTAGAACCGCGATGGAAAGTTCGGGTGTTTCTTCATCAATGTACCCGTACCCCGGATTTTCTCCGATCAATAAACGGATCCATACCGCACCAACAGGTTTTTCGCCCAATAATGCCATGAATCCATCATCACCCGGCCGTCCCCAACCATCCACATAACGATTGAGTTCGGGGCTTTGGATCACATCCCGCGGCGGGGATTGGGCTCCTTCCGGTATGTATATAGCCTGATATAACATCTCCCGGAGAAAAGGTTCATCTGTGTTCAATAACGGTCTGATCTGGATTTTTGGGGTGGTCAATTGCATGGTAAGAGTTTGTATGTTTCCTGTTGATTGCTTTTATGTGCAGATTTTGTAATTCGAATTTCAAAGGTATCTGCGGACGGATCGTTTGTATTCTTTATATATCTCGCCGTGTTGATTGTATAGTGATGTTTCCTCGGAAAGAGCCATAAGATGATGAACATATATCCCCACCAGTCCGCAAATGATATTGAAAGCATGAGGTACGGCCAACATGGATGCCAGACAAACCAGAAAGAATCCGAAATACATCGGGTTACGGCTTATGCGGTATACACCGCTTGTACGAAGGTCGCCGGTTTGGGTGAATCGCACTTCTTTCCCCAATTGGATGAATGCAAGAGCAACAAAAATAAATCCGGTGTAAACCAGGATGGTTGCAAGAAGCGTAAGACCGGTGGATTGGTAATGGGATAGAGTTTGAATTCCAGCAGCTTTGAGGAAGATAAAAATCCAGTTTAATCCCATGGTGATTTTCCCGATGATAAAAATGGTTTTGTTGATGGGATATATCTCCGATAGGTCTCGGGGTTCTGATTTGTGGTGCACCATGTTGACTGTGATAAATCCAGTGAACAGAAACAACCCGATTAGAAGAAAATAGTTCATGGTTCTACCCCGATAAAAATACGGAACAGTTTTGATTAATCCACAATAAACAGCTTTGCTCCAATCGTTGTGGATGACCGGTGGGCTTCCGCATTGTCTGCCACCTGATAACTGGTACCTGGAGTCAGGGTGAATTCACGCCCGTCATCCAGTTCGGTGTGCAACTCGCCTTCGAGGCATAGCAGGATATGCCCTTTCTTACACCAGTGGTCGGCTATATAACCGGGGGAATATTCAACCAGACGGACCCGGATGCTGTCAAATTGTTGCGTATGCCAGTACGCCATGCCGGTTTCACCTTTATGTTCCGTGGTGGGTATCTTTGACCAATCGGTGGTTCCGAATGGTATGTTTTTCATTTCCATAAGTAAAAACTCCACGTTTTATTCAGCAGAAGGCTTTCCAAATTTTGTTTTTGGCAATATTCCAGGGCGTCTTTTTCCCCTTTCCTATCAAGAATCATTTATATGGTCCGTATTCCGGAGTTACCGCTTTATTCCCGGTATTATAAAGGGCGTGGATTTTTTATAAAGCCTGTATTCTTCTCCAAAACGGGCTTCCAGCTCTTTCTCTTCAAACAGGCGTACATACATTATAAAGAATGCGGCGAAAAGGGATACGGCAATCAGCGAAGCTATGGAACCTACCATAATACTGATCCCGACATAGGCGGTAATGGCCCCAAACCCCATGGGATTACGGCATTGACGGAATGGGCCGGACACCAGTAGTTTCTGTGTGGCGACAATCGGGATGGGTGACCCCCCGGCATAAGCCAGCTGGGAATAGATGGACCACATCGCAAAGAAGAACCCGGTGAGTATCATCAGGCAACCAATCACCAGGTTGACCATCTCTGCAAATATTCGGGTGATATGGAAGAACCCATCAAACCGCGGGAAATACCAAATCAAGCTGTATGGAATAAGAAAGGCAAACAGGGCCCCGCCGCACAGCGAGACGAGAATTCGGACCGGAAGTGAATATTTGTGCCGTGTCAACTGAAGAAAGTACTTCATATCGGACTGGCCTTTTGGGGGATCGAATAGCCGGGAATCTGGAAGACTACCCGGTTGGGTTTACTGACTGGTTGAACCGCAACAACCTCCAGCTATTGAATTCCGGGATGAAATCGATCTCCATGATGCCGCAGTAGTCCACCTTGAAATCCCAGCGGCGGTAGACCGGCAGACCAAGGAGATGGCATGCCCACAGACGGATCAATCCCTCGTGGCAAACAACCAGAATATCCCCGTTTTCCTGTTGTTTTTCACGCAAGAATGAATCGATCCGGGCACGGGCGTCCTCTCCATATTCCCCTCCCGGAAACTGAAAATCGTGGTCGCGATCTAGAAAACCTTTCCATACATCCGGGTAGGTTTTTTCGATCTGTTGATCGTTCATACCATCGATCAACCCGTTGTCTATCTCATTTAAGCGGTCATCTTTGACCGGAGTCAATCCCAGCTTTCGGGCGGTGAAATCAATGGTCTGCCCGGTACGAATATACTGGCTGACGTAGATGTGGTTGAGGTGCCGGTTGCTGAAATAATCCCATAATTTCCTGGATTCAACCAAGCCGCGCGCACTGACCGGTTCATCCTGATGCCGCAGGACCGGATTGTAGAAATCACCTTTTTCTTTCTCTGCGTGCCGGACAATATACCATTTCATGATTTTCCCTGATGTCCAACCGTGAATTACACCCCGGTTTCTTTCTCCTGCAGATTACCCCACGAACTGATTCATTTCTATTATATATTTTCCTGCAAACCATGAGTTTCGTTTGATATGTTCGGGTTTGAATTGTTCGTTTCTATTTCTATATAGCCAAAAGATTTTAGTTTTGGAGAAAGAATGGCAGTTATCCCGACAAAAAGTATCAGAACACCGCTTCCTGTATACCAGTCCCGGGGTCCTATTAGGTCGAAGAATAGACCGGCAATCGCCAAACTGATGGGAGAGATGGTTGTTGAAACACAATCAAGCAGAGATAAGATCCGCCCTTGCATCCCAGGTTCCACTGACTTTTGAACCAATGCTTGAATGGGAGCCATACTTACGGGGATCATAAACCCTGCTGTGAACATGGAAACAACAGCCAGCCAGAAGGATGTTGCCGGTGTCATGCCGGTCACCAGAAGGGCAATAGCCATTCCCATCACGCCCATTAATGATGTCAACATGGGTTTTCGGAACCCGCTCCAGAAACTTAATACAATACCTCCGCAGATCATCCCGGCACCAATGGCAGAGCTGATCGCTCCAAATGCACTCTCAGATCCACCGAAATCCCTGGAAACAAGCAATGAGACCAACATAAAGGCCGGACAGGACAAAAAATTCACCATGGTTGATAAGCTCAACATTTCCACAGCTCCAGGCCATTTCACGATATAGCGTATCCCCTTATGAATATCTTTTTGAACGTGCTTCCAACTGGATGTCTGATGTGATGGATTAGGCGCGGGAACTGGATTGGGGATATTTACAAATACCAGCGACAGAAGTCCCAAAGAAGAACCGACGATATCCACTACTACAATATCAGACATGGGAAGGAGGAGGAGCAACACTGCCCCGATTGAAGGGGCAATCACCCGCATGGCTCCCTGTTGCAACTGGTTCAATCCGGCAATACGGGATATGTATTTTTCTGGAACCATGAGTGCCGTTGAGGAAAGTATGACGGGTGATTGAAACCCCTTGCTTAACGCGCATATAAATATGACCAGAAAAACAATCCCGACTGGAATGGTTGGGGCACGAAAAATGTTACCAAGGTATAGCATCATTAAAATAATGATCATATGACTGGCGAGTAATATTTTTTGACGGTTCCACCGGTCGACGAGCGCGCCGATGACCGGGTTAAGGATCGCCCTGGGAAGCAGAGTAATCATGGTTGCCCATCCCACGATCGTTCCCGAACCATACGTGTCGGTTAGCCACCAGACCAATGAGAATTGAACGATCTCGCTGGTGATCATGGCGAGTGTTTGAACCGTCCACAGGGTAAGGAAAGGCAACGGCCAGGATGATCTGTTCTTGTTGATTTCTTGATCTGTCATAAGATAGCCATAAAAGTTGGGTGACCCAACTAATGGAAGAAAAATTTTTACCAGTTATAACCCAGGCTCTTTGCTGCTTTCAGCAGCAAAGAGAGAAGGTTTTTTTGTTCTTCTTCATTTAAAACTGAAAGAAAATCCTGTGTATAGATTGCGGCATGTTTCACCACGCTGGAAGCAACGAGCTTCCCTTCATCCGTCAACAATAACCACCAGCTCCTCCTGTCATCCGGATCCTGTTCCCTTTTCAACAAACCTTTATTGACCAGATTGTTCACATAGACGGATATTGTTCCGGGATTGATGTCCATGGTACGGGATAATTGAGCGGCTGTTATTGGGGCAAATTGATGAAGCACAAGAAGCATGGAACAATCCGCCAGACTCAATGAATTGTCCGATTCCTTTAACATCCGTGTTTCATACGCATGGGTCAGGCTAAACAAGGATTGGTTGATCTGTATGCAGGCTTTTTCTGAAAGAGGCATTTTTTGATCCAAATATAGTTGTGTTACCAAACAATTGTATATTACAACAAATGAATTAACCTGTCAATAGGTTTAGTAATTGAGTTTGTATTTTCATATAACGGTTACTTCTTTATCTCAATTATTTGTTCGACTGGTCTGCGCATGGAAGCGGGTGCTGCGGCCGTAAAGCCGTACCGCATAAGCAGCTGAGGTTTCCCTGCCTCCAGCCCTGCCGCGCTTCCAAATTCACCCCGGATCTCATCCACCTCTACAGGCTGGTTCAATAAAGCCGATTTTATGTTCATGGATGTCATGAACAATGCCAGCCGTTCATATACCTGACCGGTACGTACCCAGTCAGACCGGCTGTCTGAATTGGATGCGATAACAACCACCCCGGCGGAACTCATTACCTTTTTTGAATCTGCAGCCGCCTGCTGTTCCGGCTTGATTCCTTCCACAAACAACTTCCCTAAAAAGCGGGGAACTTCGGGATTTCCCGAACAACGGGAGTACAGGCCATCCATGGATGCCAGGGCTTCCTTCTTATTGAAGCGCAACCACAGGACCAGTTCGTGGAGAAATTTTTTCCCCGCATACTGGATCAATGTACTCCGGCGTATAAAATCTGCGCTCAGGGCGAGTCCGGATTGTCCGTGTAGATATTTGACAGTTATTCCAGGCTCCAATGGCATGCCCTGTAAACGGGTTAAATCTTTCTCCGGCAACGCCAAACCGTCATAGAGTGACCGCGAGTTTTGGCGTTCAGGGATGGCGTCAAAAAGTTCGCTGTGAGCGGGTGAGCCTTCGGTCAATTCGACTTCAATGTAATTGTTCTCATCAGGATATATGACCGAGGCGGAAAAACCGGTTTCCCGTGCAGCAATGAGCATGTTTTCCAACGCGCAACCCAGGCTTATCCATAGCTCGCGGTCCTGCGCATCCACGACCGGTAGGCGGCGGGTCATGTCCGGATGGATCTGTATGCGGGTTCCATCAAGATCGAATCGCCAGGGTTGGGTATTGTGCCCATTTGCTGCCAGCGTGGCGTACCGGATCAGGTCCAGTGAGTTGCCGTTATCTGTATGGTCATTATTCTTCATTTTCTTGTTCACATCCACAATTTTTTCTAGATCGATCCACGGGCGGTCCATATCGGCATACACCGTACCGGCAACAGCCACACCGATCAAACCCATGATCCTTAAGAAATCCCGCCGGTTGATCGCTTCATCTTTTTTTCTTCTTTTCATTTTTCCGTTCTATTCTGCCAGGTAGGGTCGCAGGGAATTCATGATCAATTGGGCGCCTCTCTGGAAATCGGCTTTTCCCACGCCCTTTCCCATACCTTCCAGATGGATCAGATACTGGTTGGCAACGATCCAGGAAATGGTCAGTGCGTCAAAGGCCTGATATTCAGGGTCCGGAAAATGCAAAACACCCCCTTCAACAGCCTGCTGGATGATGCGATATTGCTGGTTGAAATGCTCATTGATCACCGGTATGTGACGTTCTTTCAATAGAGGATCGGCATTGATCAAGGCGATCATTTCGCGACTGTAGAAACGATAGTCCCACAGCAATTTGAAATTTGCCGTAATGAATTCCTTCATGAAATCTTCCAACCGGGTACCGGGATCAAGAAAAACATCGTTGACCCGGTCCCAATCAGCAGTCATGAGCTCAAAGATTTCGCGAATGATGTGGGCTTTGTCTGTATAGTGGTAGTACAGGTTGCCCGGACTGATACCGGCTTCACTGGCGATCAGGTTGGTGGTGACCCTGGCTGTTCCCATAACGTTGAACAGATTTAGGGCTGTCTGGAGGATTAATTCTTTATTCGACATGCTTCCTCTGACTAGAGTATATACTCTAATAATAGAGTAATAACTCTATTCTGTCAAGGCAACAGGATGGATATACACCGGCTGGCGTTTGGAGTAAAGATCAACCCGATTGAACGGATGCACTCATTCCGGCCAACGCGCCGCTGCTGAATGCGAATTGCAGGTTATACCCGCCACATGGCCCCACAACATCTAAAGTTTCACCTGTGAGGAAAAGGCCTTTGATCTTTTTTGATTCAAGCGAGAACGGGTCAACTTCCGAGACCGGCACACCCCCTGCCGATACCTGGCAATACGCAAAGTCCCGAACACCCTTCACCGGGAAGCGGGAATTGTGCAGGATTTCTGTGAGATGGTCGAGGTCATAGTTGTCGATCTGAGAAAGAGCCAATGTCTCCGGAATGCCTGCTGCTCTCAAGAAAGCGGAACCTGCTTTTGGCGGGAAGAACGCGTCCAGAAATACCCGCGATGGCATGTCACTTTTGCGTTTTACATTCAGAAGCCGGTCAAATTCCTGCTGAAAATAAGCCAGAAAATCAATGGACAGTTCCAGTACACCGGCCGGGTACAGGCTTACATGGTGACTGATATCCATCACCGCCGGACCGTTCAAACCCCACTCCGTGAAGATCAGGTTGCCCCGTGTACCGGTAATCTGTGAGTTTCCATTCCAGAGTACGGTTTCCACATCGAACCGCATCCCCTGGAGGGATTTCAGTATGCCGGTATTTACCAGCATAGGCGCCAGGGCAGGCCGGTTGGGCAGCACGGTGTGCCCCAACTTCTGCAAAACAGGGAACATCTCGCCGCGCGAGCCCAGAGAGGGGTAGGCGCATCCGCCGGTGGAAACGACCAAACGGTCATATCCCGCTTCCTGTTCTTTTTCACCCTGCAGGAAGCGGAGGGTAAAGTTATCGGATCCAGAAGCGTGTATTCCGGTCACGCGGCGTCCGGTGAGTATTCTTACTCCTGCGCACTCAACCGCGCTGGAAAATGCCTCCACAACAGAGTGGGCGGAATTGGACAGGGGATAATACCATCCGTCATGGGTTCGACGGGCTGGAATACCGATCTCTGCCAGCATGGACAGCAGTTCCTGTACCCCGAATTTCGTCAGAAGCGAATGCATCCATTCTTTATTGGCGCATGTATAAGCTGCCGGAGAAACCGCGTCATTGGTCAGGTTGCAATGTCCGCTGCCGGTGACGGTCAGTTTGCGCCCCACTGAGTCATTCCGTTCAAAAAGCGTCACATTGGCGTCATTCCAGGCTGCCTGAAGGGCGGCTGCCAAACCTGAAGCGCCTGCGCCGATTACCGCGATTTTCATGACGGCATTATACCGGATGCCCGGTTTTCATAATTGAAATCCGGGGGATTAATGATCAGACAGGAACTGCTTGAGAGTTTGATAGTTGTCAAAAGTCAGATCCGGCTGGACAAAGCTGGTACCGATGGTGAAAAGGCAGGCAAACAACCCGGCGGACTGCCCGGCTTCGACATCCAGATCGCGGTCACCCACAGCCAGTGTCTCTTCTCTATCCAGTTTGTATTTGTCGATCATTGCCAGAAACGCGGCGGGATCGGGTTTTTTGGGAAATCCGGCATCCTGCGCGAAACAATCTGTAAATAAGTGTGACATCTGATGCGCGGACAGCAAACGGTTCGTCGATTCTTTTCCGCGATGTGTGATAATCAGGTTCATGCCACCCCGGGATTGAATCATTGTGCAAATATCAATCACTCCGTCAAACGGTTGTTGATCCTGAAACGGGATTCGCTTATAGTGCTCCAGAAACGCTCGCGTGATTTCGGGTTCAGGCAATCGGAATTTCTCAGACAGGGTTTCTGAACAATGGCTCAGTGAAATGCGGGCTTGTTTTTCCAGCCAGCTCAATGTTGCATCTGCCCCCAGTTCGTTCAAAGCGGCTTTGAAAGCACGGGACATGGGAGGGTATGTGTTGAAAATGGTCCCGTCTACATCCCAGATGATATTTCTGTACAAAATATTCTCCTTAAGGTCAGAATTTCGATCGGTCAGATCAATCAACGAAGCGGTATCCACGCATTTCCTGTTCCAGAAACCATTCTTTCGTTTCATCCCGGAAGACTTCTCCCCGACACAGGAATGAATGCGGTTTGATCTCCGAAAAACTCCAGCGTTGCCGGCGGTTGGAATCAGACCCCACCCCTTCGTTAACAATGCGATTGTCCATCTGTCTCCCGACAAGATTTACAAATTCACCACCATACGACTGCATCCAGGTGATATTCCAGAGGCCTTGAGCGGGGTCATAGCATCGCAGGGTGGTGCCATATTGATGGGAGGGAGCCCCATTGGCAAACAAAACATCCTGGATACCCCGTCCGCCAAGTACCCAGGCGAAATGCCATTCCCCTTTTCCTTGATGCTGTCCGCCGTCAGGGTTGAACCAGGTGGCTTCCATCCGCCAGGAACCGACAAATT
>CAYRHB010000047.1:0-26076 GCA_964424035.1 uncultured Leptolinea sp. | reverse complement strand
TTATGCTTGGCAGGCAGGAATCTCCCCCTACCCCCTCTTCTTGAAGAGGGGGAAAAGCGGAAGGAGACTTAATACCTGTATTCTGCGAATTCCCCCCTTGCGGACGCGATTTTCGTCCGGAAGGGGGGCAGGGGGGATTCGATCACCCGGACTGAATCTCCCCCGACCCCGCTTTTGAAGAAAGGGTCTTATGCTTGGCAGGCAGGAATCTCCCCCAACCCCCTCTTCTTGAAGAGGGGGAAAGAGAGGGGCAAATGTGGAAGAGGGGGAAAAAGCGGTGGACATGATTATTGACCCGTCCGGAATGCACCGGTTGGGGTACAATTTTTTTATCCAAGTAATGCCACTACGGGGAGCGGACCATGCAGTTGCACATTGTCGGGGGATTCCTGGGGAGCGGAAAGTCAACAGCCATTGCGGCTGCCTGTAAGACGTTGGCCTCCCGCAAGAAAAATGTGGGGGTCATTACCAATGACCAGGGGAAAACCCTGGTGGATACCTCTTATTTTGACCAGCAGAGAGTCGCTGTGGCGCAGGTGGCAGGTGGATGTTTCTGCTGTAATTATGACGACCTGATGGAAAAGACCGACCGCCTCTCCCGGACCCTTCAACCCGATGTGGTTTTCGCGGAAGCGGTGGGCTCCAGCGCGGATATTGTGGCGACGGTCATCAAACCGTTGCAAGATGTGTGGAAGGGCAAAGAGATCAGCATTACATTATCTGTCTTTGCCGATACCCGCCTGTTTTCCCAGTGGATTTCCGGTGAAGAAACGCCCTTCAGCCAGAAGGTGATGTACCTGTATGGCAAGCAGGCGGAGGAAGCCGGATTGCTCATCCTCAATAAGCGGGACCTGATCTCCCCCAACCGGGCGCGGCTGGCGTTGGATGACGCCCGCGGACGGTACCCGCACAAACAGATACGGCTGCAAAATTCGCTGGATATCATCCAGGTGGATTCCTGGCTGGATGAGCTGGATGCCATGACGGAAAAACCCGTGGACCTGGCTTCACTGCCCATTGATTACAACTGGTACGCCGCCGGAAAAGCCGCGCTGGCCTGGCTGGATGCGACATTCGAATTCCAGGCGGCGAATACCACGGATATGCGCCCGCTGGCCATCGATTGGATCACCAGCCTTGACCGCGAATTCCGCCAGAGCAATATCGGGATCGGGCATTTGAAGCTGATGCTGCAGGCGGGTAAAACAGAATCCAAGGTGAGCCTGACGACCGGTGACGCGGTCACCTGGCGGGCTCAGGTACCGGAGATGCGCGGCAAGACGCTGCGGGCTCTGGTGAACGCGCGGGCGGAATACGACCCCGGGCAGCTGCGCAACCTGGTCACTCAGGCCGCACGGACGGCGGCAGAGGCGCACCAGTGCCAGATGGAAGAAAAAGATACGGATGCTTTCCGGCCCGGGTTCCCCAAACCCAAACGCCGGATGATGTAGTCATTTATCGTCAAAGCTTTCTATTTACAGGTTTTACCGGAGGAAAATATGACAGATAAAAGCAAGCCGACCCGCAATCTGGCTCTTGAATTGGTCCGGGTGACGGAAGCCGCCGCCCTAGCGGCAGGCCGCCACATGGGACGCGGCGATAAGGAGAATGCCGACAAGGCTGCCGTGGATGCCATACGGCTGATCATGAACACCATCCCCATGGAGGGGGTGGTGATCATCGGGGAGGGGGAGAAGGACGAAGCCCCCATGTTGTTCAACGGTGAGACGCTGGGGACGGGGGAGCCGCCGGAGATGGATATCGCGGTTGACCCGATCGACGGCACTCGCCCGCTGGCTGCCGGCCGTAACAATTCCATCGCCACGGTGGCGGTGGCGCCACGCGGCACGATGTTCAACCCCGGACCCTTTATGTACATGAACAAGATCGCCGTTGGCCCCGAAGCGAAGAATGTGATCGACATCAACGCGCCGGTGAAGGACAATCTGCAAAAGATCGCACGCGCCCGCGGCAAGGATATGGATGACATCACAGTCGTCATTCTGGACCGCCCGAGGCACGCCGAATTGATCGCCGAAGTGCGGGCCTGCGGGGCGCGTATCCGGCAGATCCCGGACGGTGACGTGGCCGGGGCGCTGATGACCGCCTGGCCGGATTCACACATCGATGTGCTGATGGGCATCGGCGGCACACCGGAAGGGGTACTGGCGGCCTGCGCCATGCGCGCCATGGATGGCACCATCCAGGGGAAGCTGGTGGTGCGCAATGAGAACGAACGCAGCCGCGGGACGGAACTGGGTTACGACCTGAATAAAGTGCTCACCATCGACGACCTGGTTTCATCAGAGGACGTGTTCTTCGCCGCCACGGGTATTACCAACGGCGACCTGCTGCAGGGCGTCAGCTATTTCAAAGATGGCGCCCGCACCGACAGCCTGGTGATGCGCGGCCTCACCGGCACGGTGCGCGAGATCATCTCCACCCACCGCCTGGAGAAGCTGGCCAGGATCAGCCCGATCCACTACTAGGCTGATCACCACCGCAGGCTACCTGCCGGATTTTCTACGGTTGCAGTCTTTGCACAGCATCTGGCAGTTTTCCACAGACGTCTTGCCGCCCAGATGCCACGGGGTGATGTGGTCGGCTTCCATGTCAGACAGCTCAAAGTGCTTCCCGCATTTTGAGCAGATGCCGTTTTGCCGCTCATAGGCTTCGCGTTTCTGGTTGTCTGTGAACGCGCGGATGTTCAGGTGCTTTTCTTCGCGGGTCAAAACGTAGGCGTAGATGCCCTTCTTGTTGGAAACATCGTCATCCGCCATCAGGGCTTTGATCTGCTCTTCCAGCCGGGCGCTGTCCAACACCTGGCCTTTGTATGTATCGTACAGGCTGCCCCAGCGGATGCCTTTCATTTCTTTGCGATACACCGGAAAGGTGAGCTGGACCCAATCGATTACGTTCTTGAAATAGGTCCAGATCTCATTGGCATTGGGGTCGTGCTGGTGGGTGGACATATACTTTTCGATCCCGCCGTTGGCAATCCAATCCAGCGCGGTTTCGAGGATCTCCTGGCGGATGGGGGAGCCGTTCACATACTCTTTGGAAAGCAGGTACGCCGCGCAGTTGCTCTTGCTGAACTTTAATTTGGCGTCCGAAAGCCACGGCCCGGTGTACACAGCGTTGCGCAGTTCCTGGTCGGTGAGCTTTTCGCCCGCGATGTTAATGATGCGGAACCAGTCCAGCTTTTCACGGTCGTTGCCTTCGCAGAAGTAGACCATGAGTTTGTAATCCAGGATCTGGTCCTGTTCGGTGCGGGTCAGGTTGTGGAAGGCGCGGTTGTCGATGGAAAAATCGCTGTTGACGTACTGGCAGAAGCTGATGGTGCGCTGCTGCCCGTCCATCACCTCGAAGCTGCCGTCTTCGTTTTTTACCCAGTACATCACGTTGAGCGGGAAGTTCTTTCGGATGGTATCCAGCACGGCGTCGCGTTTTTTGTTGTCATAGACGAACTCGCGCTGGTATTTCGGGCGGATGTTCAGCCGGCCGTGGTAACCCACCACACCCTCTTCGGAGTTGTCCACATAGTTTTCCGCCACCTCGCGCACGCTGATCTCATGCAGTTCGATCTTCATTTTTCCACCCCTTTCCGTTTGATCACGATCCTGTTATACAGACATTTATATGTTCCATCACCATTTGGAAGATAGAATCTGATACCCCCTGAAACATAAGTCCCTTTTTTTGCTATTTCGGACATCGGTTTACCCACAAACCGGCTGGACCCGATGATCTCGAACTGGTCGGGGTTATATTTGTCAAGGAAGGTGATGGGCACGCCCATTTCCCCTTCATAATCACAGGGAATATCCGCCGTTTTGGAGACCTCGATCGCGTTGTAATTGACATACAGCGGGTATTCTGCCGGAATGTAGTGTTTGTAGAGGGTCAGGTTTTCGTGGCGTTTTTCAAAGTCAAGGTTTGTGAACCAACGAACCCCTTTTACCCGGATATATTTCACCCCTTTTTCGTCTACTCTGAAACCTGCGGCTTGTAATGGGTAGTTTTCTGGCACGCGAAATTCACGATCCCCACTGTGAATGCTTTGTCCCAACCAGATTTGATTATTCTTTAACAATTTAAATACATCTAAATACGTTACCGCATTTATATTGCCGATAATAATGAATTTCTTTCCGTATTCCACCAGTTGGGCGACATACTCGCGGAACAGCGAAAAGGGCGGGTTGGTGATGACGATATCCGCTTCCTTTAATAACGCGGTGCACTCCGCTGAGCGGAAGTCGCCGTTGCCGTTCAGCACGGTCAGGGTGTTCTTCACGTTCTTGATCAGGTATTCCACATCCGCCAGGTCCACCGCGCCGTCCGCGTTCGCATCCGTCACTTCGCTGATCTCGATCTTATAAGGGAGTTTTGTGTCCGCATTTCCCACACCGCTGCCTTTGACATCGAACAGCGAAAGCTGGTCACCGGCAACGGGCGAGCCGGAATAACTGGTGGCAATCAGTTTCTTCAACCCCAAAAAGTTAAAGTTCAGGGCGAAATACTTGAAAAAGTTGCTCTCGTACGGGTCGTCGCAGTTGCAGAAGATGACCTTATTGCGGAAGTGGTCTTTGTAATGCCGCATCTCGGCTTCAATGTCCGCCAGTTGCGTGTAAAACTCATCTTTCTTGTTCAGGTTTGCTTTGTTGAGACTCTCATTGTTTGCCATAAATCCCCGTGCTTCCGTATACGCAAAATCCGAACGGTCTCCATTTTGTACGGTTTTTGTTGTTCCCGAGTGACGTACTAATTCTAACCACGTTTTGGTCAATTTTGAACCGGATCTGGAGCCATCACGCAGAAAACCTCATGATGGGACAACTGTTTTTGAAACGCAAATGGGAAAAATGCCTGCATTAAGCCAGTATGCAGGTTCAATTCAAAAGAGATATTCGATGGGCAGCCTGTATTTTACGGATACGATCTTCCGCAATCCCCACGCTTCCTGCCACTTCCGGCCAGGATTTCACGGCTGTGGTCACGCAGGCCAGCATTTCAAGCGCGCGCCTGGTCTTGATCCCTGCGATCTTTGCCAATGCGATCAGATCCTGTTTGGTGAACGTTTCCCTTTTTGCGTTGATGCTCATCTGATGTTGGCTGGTCCAATATCCCATTGGATCGTAGGCATAGGAGATATCAAAAGCCGGGGAGAGTTTCCATTCTCCATTGTGATTCATCAGAAAGGCAATATTTTTGACATGGTCATCATGATTCCGTCCAACCACGTTGAACATGGCCCGTAGAACTTGCTGCTCCAAATCGCTTTGAGATAACCCCAGGCGTTTCATGATCTGGATCGTTTGTTCATAGGAGTAAAGTGCCGGATCGTTGAAGTCAACATGGGCAATGGCGCATAACGATTGCATATGGATCCTGGAACCGTCTGCGCTCCGGTCAAACCTTTTTGTCATAAAATGACTTCGTCCGCCTTCATGGTGAAGACGGCACTCTGTCATTTCAATTCCCGCTTTCACCGCCAGTTGGTAATACGCGTATTCAATCATTCCATAGCCTTGTGGATCGGCCAGTTCCCTGTCCCGATTGTTGCTGACCCCGTCAAATTTCATAATCCAATACTCAAAACCGGATGGAATTTTTACCTGACCGGAACGGAATTCATTCGTTTTTGGATTCCAGGCAAGAATCGCTTTTGCTCTTGCTCCACCCGCCGAGGTTCCAACCCTCAAGATATCTTCTATCGCATCCTGGTCATCAGTGGCTGAAAAAACTCCTTCCAATCCCGTCCGTTGATCAAGAATTTTGTTTGATAATTCAACAAGTTTGGATACTTCAATTTCATCTGATTTTGTGTGGGGGATACGAAGAGCTGGTTTGAATTCGAGTCCCCCCATGCCCCGGCTTCCTATATAACATAAGCGTTCAACGGAATTATAACTGGCTGCTGTTCGTCCCTGAGATGCCAGCCAGGTGTCAATGACCGCATTTCCAAACTTATCCGGAAGGGAATCCGCCAGCAAGCCCGGTAAGCCTTTAAAGGTTTCTTTCGAAAGGGACGGAAACTCGTAGGGTAACTCCCGCAATGGCATCATCAAGGGTGATATTTGAATACCGCTGCGGACGAAAGAAGGATCGTATTGAAATACAGCCGCCTGTCGATCTTCCACCCACGAAACCGCGCCAATTTCACTGTCCCAAAGGATTACTTTTGCGTCACTCATTTCTTATTCCCCGACTCGTCTCCCCAAACCCAGGTTGAATGATCCGTGTCAGATTGTTTAGGGCGGGCGCGTTTTCGTTCACGACCACCCGTGGCAACACGTTCTATGGGACGTATTGTTGGATCAGGCAGAAGTCTTTCAAGGTTATGTTGAAGTTCTAACGCCATCAAAATTCGGATAAAGGTGTCTAATGAGACACTCTTGCCACCTTCGAGTCTTTTTACTGTTGTAAACGCAACCCCCGACTTCTGCGCTAATTGAGTCTGGGTTAAATTCCGTGAAAGTCTTATTCTTCTCAATTGCCCACAGAGGAATTCTGCGATCTGTTCACTCGTTGCAATGGAAAAATCGATTGAGCTCACTTCAGTCCTCACTTTCCTTTTAAAAGTTGGATAACTGCGGGAGAAAAGTTAATGCCATTATAGCATCTTAATGAGATGAACAATATATAAGGATCAATATATTGACCAATAAAAGCATCATTTTCTTATAATGGACAATAATATGACTATTAAAATAAATACTGCTTTGTGAAATAGCCACGTATAATGATCCCACGGTGTTTTAACATAATCATGTGAAAGTCATAACCAACTCCACGTAGAAAGAGAAGGGATAACAATCTTTATGGACCTGTCACAATTTCACTGGCTCAATCCGCCGAAAGTCTTTGAACGGACCGCCGGTACCCTGACCCTCAACACGGACCCGAATACCGATTTCTGGCAGCGCACCTATTACGGTTTCCGCAACGATAACGCACACGCTTTCCTGCTGCCGGTGGAGAACACGGAATTCAGCTTTTCCGTCCGGGTTGCCTGGAAACCCGAAAAGCTCTACGACCAGTGCGGGGTGGTCATTTACCACGACCCGGACAACTGGTTCAAGGCTTCGGTGGAACTTGAAAATAAAACCGTCGGCCGCCTGGGCAGTGTGGTCACCAACCTGGGTTATTCGGACTGGGCCACAACCGATATTGACGCGGCCATCCAGACGATGGTGTATCGCCTCAGCCGCCGCGGACCGGATTTTTACATTGAAAACTCCTACGACGGGAGAGTCTTCCAACAAATGCGCATGTTCCACATGCACGCGCCGCTTGAAACGGTGAATCTGGGAGTTTACGCGTGCAGTCCACTGAAATCCTCTTTCCAATCGGAATTCTCCGATTTCTCACTGGGCGGCTGCGTCTGGGAACTACACCAGAATCCGGAATAAACCGGCATCGCTTATCAACGCCGTGCCGCGGCATGGCGTATAATTCGGGCGTGAATTTTTCCTTTTTGCGCAATGTGGCCTTCAAAGGGCTGAGCCTCTTCCTGCTGCTGGCGCTGCTCACCGGCCTTATTCCGGCTGACGGGCTGGGGCGGGTATCCGTCTACAACCACCTCGTCCCCGGGCGGGCACGCCTGCCGTTCGGTGAAACCCCGCAGCGCTCCTACAACCTCAGCCTGTACAACCTGGAGGCTATGTTCGCCTCGCATGAGGTCTCACAGGCGAAAGCGCCGGATGAATTCCGCGTGGTGCTGCTGGGTGATTCGTCCATCTGGGGGACGCTGCTGCGGCCGGAGGAAACCCTGGCCGGACGGTTGAACGCCCTCAACCTGCGCATGTGTGGCAAAGATGCACGCTTCTACAACCTGGGTTATCCCACCATCTCACTGGCCAAGGATGTGCTCATCCTGAACCGGGCACTGGATGAAGCTCCCGATCTGGTGATCTGGTCCACCACGCTGGAAGCCTTCCCGTCTGACAAACAGCTGGCATCACCCCTGGCGGAGAACAACCTGTCCCGCCTGCAACCGCTGCTGGGGCAGGCGGTTGCCACTGGCGCCGGGCCGGCTTCTTTCTGGGACTGTACGCTCTTCGGGCGCCGGCGCGAGCTGGCAGACTGGGCGCGCCTGCAGTTGTACGGCATCCCCTGGGCGGCCACGGGGATCGACCAGGATTATCCCGCACGTTTCCCGGCGGCGGAAATCGACCTGGAAGCGGACGAAACCTTCCACGGGCTGGGGCCGGAGGATGACCTTCAGGCAAACCTGGCCTGGGATGTACTCGAAACCGGCATGGCCATCGCCGAACAGGCCGGGGTTCCTGTGGTTCTGGTCAATGAACCGGTGCTGGTTTCCAACGGAGAGAACAGCCATCTCCGCTATAACTTTTATTATCCCCGATGGGCGTATGACGCCTACCGCAGCGAACTCCGGTCGCGGGCGGCTGCCCGTGGTTGGACAATCCTGGATGCCTGGGACCGGATCGGCATGGATGAATTCACGAACAGCGCCATCCACCTGACGGCTGCCGGGGAGGGTATGCTGGCGGAAGATATTGCGCTCCGGTTGGGGGAAGCCGGTTGCCCCCCGGCCCAATGATTAATCGAATCTCATTTTTGTAAAGAAAACATAAATTACATTTGTAAGTCATAATCCATACGGATTGTATATAGCCGGGTATTAATTCGAATTTTATACTTTTTATCATGAGTCAATGCTATTCTTTGATTGAGTCAAACACCATACCAAGGGGCGACACGGAGATGGAGATCATCTGTTATGAAAAACCATACGCAATCCGCTTCAAAGGGCTGGTTCCCTATCGTCCTGGCCGTACTATGCATCCTCATCACTCTCACAGGCCTGTTTCTGCTTGAACGGACCCTTGCCTCGGGCGGATCCGGTAATACTACCCACTGGCTCTCACGCGTTTTAATCATTCTTGGCGTTCTGGGGTCGGCGGCCGTCTTTCTGGGCAGTAAAGGATTCGGGCGAAGGACCGTCTCCGCGATCCGGGAAGTCCTGTCCATGGGAAATTCCCTGGCTGACGTTGATACCCCGGGTCTGGCTTCGGTCCTTTCTGCATTGACCACGGGGGATATGACCCGCAGGGCGCGTATTGAAACCCCCGACCTCAAACTGGATGATATCGGCGGGCAGAATTTCGCGCTGCAGAAGTCCATGAACGCCATCCTCAACAGCCTGCGGGAGTGTGCCCGTTCCTATAACTGGATCACCGATGAACCCTGCCACCGCCTGTTCTACAAGGGCACTGATTCCTTCCAGGAAGGTCTGGCTGCCGGCGAGATCATGGGACAGGTCATCGGAGAACGGGCCAAGATCCTGCTCTCCAGCGCGCTGCACCAGGATAACCTGAAACTGCGCATCAATGGTTTCAATACGTTCCTTTCGGCTAATTATGCCGGCACGCGGGTCGTGCGCATTATCGACAGTTCCGGGTTGACTGAAGAGCAGATTATCTCAGAAATCGAATCCGTGTTGAAGGAACATCCGGATCTCTCCGGTTTTTACGGGACGGATATTGAATCCTTCATGCCGATGGTGAACTACATGAAGAAGAACCGGTTGAGCGGAAAGATCAAGGTCGTGACCCACGACCTTTCTGACGAGATCGCACGCCTCATTCAGGATGGTATGATCACTGCCAGTGTCTGCCAGAATCCATTTGCCCAGGGATACGACACGGTCGTCCACCTGTACAACCACCTGGTGGGTGGTTGGAATCCCCCGGTGGAACGCCTGCTCATCACCCCGGATATTGTCAAGAAGGACAACCTGGATAAATTCTGGAAAATCGGGCAGGGGGCGTTCCAGTCGGAAGAAGCTATTGCCCACCGGCCGGTCGCCATGCAGAATACAACCGGTAAAGCGGTCAAAATCGCCATGGTGGCTGCGGATTTCACCTTCTTTGATGACGTAAAGGAAGGGGTGGATGTTGCGTCCAAAGAATTGAAAGCCTTCAACGCCAGAGCCGACTGGCTGCTGCCGCCCGGTGTCCGGACGGAGCAGGGTGTATCCGTGTCATCCGAACTCTACAGCCCGTTCCTGGAAAAACTTTCAAAAGATGGTTATGACGCCATCGGTGTCATGGTGGGTGATTCTGAAATCAATGTGATGATCAACAAACTGGTTGCGAAGGGCTTGCCAATCGCCACCTTTAATTCTGAAACCACCAGTATGCGCACCCTGATGATCATGATGCTGGATCGCATCCGGCAGGTGTTGGATGCCAGCCAGATGTTGAACGACCTGGCCCAGAACGCCCGGCACGCCACAGATTCGGTCGCCGATACCATTACCCAGATCACGAAAGCGGTCAGTGATGAAGCCGCGATGATGAGTCGTGCCAATGGCAGCGTCCAGTTGATCGTGGATAACATCCAGCAGATCAGCCGGGGCGCACAGGAGCAGTCACAGGCGGCGGAAAGCGCGGTCAGCGCGTCATTGGGAATCACACGGGCTTTCGAGACCACATCGGAAGCCATCGCGAGTGTGGCTGCGACGGCAGATCATTCGGTGCGGGTGGCAAAAGAAGGCGCTACTTCTGTCCGTCAGGCATTGGACCAGATGGGCAGCATCCAGCAGGCGGTCGAATCCTCCGCTTCTTCCGTTCAGATGATGTCCACCTACTCCAACCAGATCGGCGAGATCGTTGAAACCATCCGCGATATTGCCGACCAGACCAACCTGCTGGCATTGAACGCCGCCATCGAAGCGGCCAGGGCGGGGGAGCAGGGGCGTGGATTTGCCGTTGTGGCAGGCGAGGTGCGCAAGCTGGCAGAAAAATCCGGCGAAGCCACCCGTGAGATCACAGGGATTGTGCAGAACACGCAGAAAAATATTACGGAAACTGTGAAGTCCATGCAGACAGCCATCGAACGGGTTTCCGAAGGAAGCCGGCTGGCATCCAGTTCCGGTGAGGCGTTGGAACTGCTGGTCACGTCAGCCGCAGAAATGCAGGAACAGTCCTCCGGTGCCAGTAAAGCCAACGCGGCCATGGTCGGCATGATGGAAGCCTTGAACACATCCATAGAACGGGTATCGGCTGTCATTGAGCAGAACAGTGCTTCATCCACCGAGATCAACCAGAATGCCGCTGAAACGCTGGACATCATGGAATCGGTGGCTGCTTTCAGCGAAGAGAACGCGGCTTCCTCACAGGAAATCGCCGCCTCTACCATGGAAGTCAACGACAAAGTCTCCCAGATGGCCGGCGAAGTGGAAAAGCTGGAACGTCTGGCAAAGGAAATGCAGGAATCCACAGCCAATTTCAAATTGTAAAATCACCTGACAATTCCACGGCAAACCGGAGGATAGTGCATAATTTCTCCGGTTTGCTTTTTGTTTTAAAGTGGAAGGGAATTTATTCCAGAAAGAATGGCGGAGTTATTTCTTCCACGCCTTGAGTGAAAAAATGAAAGGCAGACGGTCATCGCCATCCGGATGGTGCCAGAATCCATCTTCGCCCTCGTTCATAACGGGCATGATCGGGAAAAAGCCCTGTCCATGTTCGTGCAGAAATTCCAGCCGCAGGCCATTGCGGCATACTTCCGTGACGACCTCGCCCAATGTGTGCTGCCACTGGTAACAGGACGTGGTTTGAAGGTCGGCGGTGCGGTCTGCATAACTACCCTGTTCTTCACACACCATGAAATCGCCCTGGAAATAGGGGTATCTGAGAGTCCAGTTCTGTGAGTCTTCGTCGAAGATCCACATCAACGGATGGCCTTCGGCCAGATAGAAAAACCCTCCCGGTTTGACATACCCGGCTGCAATTTCCATCCAGCGTGGAAAATCAGGCAGCCAGTTGATCACACCGTAGCTGGCGAAAACAATATCAAATTGACCGTCCAGATGGTCCGGCAGGTCATAGATATTGGTGCACACAAACCGTGACGGGATATTCAGGTCACGGCTCAGGCTGTTGGCCAGTTCAATCGCCTTTGGTGAAAAATCCACTCCGGTAACATCCGCGCCGAGACGGGCCCAGCTCAGGGTGTCCATGCCGAAATGGCATTGCAAATGCAGGAGCGATTTTCCGGCAACATCACCCACTTCAGAGCGGATCAGGCTGTCCAGCTTGTTCGCGCCCTGTTTGAAGGCGTCAAGCCCGTACATCTTCGAACGGGCATTGATGTCCGTCCATTCATTCCAGAGAGATTGGTTGATTCGCAGTTCGTTTTCCATGCCTGCATTGTACTGGAGTTTTCCTCATCAGATGGAAGGAAATCCGTGAATGGAATGAAAGGGGGATGGCAGCCGTTATAATTCGGAACAGATCCCATGTCCTCCAACCCCCTGAATCAACGCAACCGTGAACAGTACGAAAGCCGGATGGAAAAAGCCATCCAGTTCATGACCCGCAACCTGGCGGGAGACGTCAACCTGGAAATGGCAGCCCGCGAAGCTGGTTTTTCCCCGTTCCATTTCCACCGCATTTTTACTGCGATCACCGGGGAGACGCCCCAGGATTTTCTGACGCGCATTCGCATGAAACATGCCGCGAATATTCTGGTCAAATCACCGGCCGTATCGATTACGGAGATCGCCTTCGCCTGCGGCTATTCCAGCGCGTCGGCTTTTGCCCGGTCTTTCAAACGATACTTCGGCATCCCGGCGGGGCAATACGCCCGGCAGAACATGGGAAATGAAGCTCCCCGCGCCTGGGTATCGGCATCCACCCGTAGCGATGCTGCCGGAGGCATTAGCCTGCCGGAAATGCAGATCCGTCCCATGCCGGCGTTGCATCTGGCGTTATTCCGTTCCCCCGCAGGGTATACCCCGGAGGGGATCAAATCCGCCTGGGCGCGCATGTTCCAGTGGGCGCAAAGCCGCAGCCTGCTCACGATGGAGACCCGCCTCATTGCGATCTCCTATGATGATCCGCAGATCACCAGCATGAATCGCTGCCGGTATTACGCCTGCATCACCGTGCCGGACCCTGTTAAACATGATACCCGCGCCGGGTTTCTTGACCTGCCGGGACACCTGGGAGCGGTCTGCCGCCTGCAATGTGACGCGGATGAAATTTTGCCGTCATACCGGGCAGTCTATCGCGATTGGCTCCCGGAGAGCGGGTTCCTCATGACCGATCTGCCTCCTTATGAGATCTATTACAACGCGCCGGAGGCTGACCCGGCCAGCAAATATGTATTCGACCTTGTCATTCCGGTTGAACCGCTCTGACCCGGTATAAATCGCAAGAATGGTACATTCAACCGCAAGCGGGGGATATCAGCGTTCTCCGCTTCACGGGATAATCCGGGTATCAAAACACCTGGAGGAAACATGAATATCAAACTGGTATCGTCAGTCATCTTTGTGAAGGATATCAAGGCTTCGCGCGCGTTCTATGAAGAGGTACTGGGGCAGAAACCTGTAATGGATCATGGTTTGAACGTCGGTTATGAGGGTGGTTTCGCCCTGTGGCAACTCGACAGCGCGAACCAATCCATTTTCGGTGACGCGGATCACAGAGGAACCGGGGGAGAAAAACACGCAGCCGAGTTGTATTTTGAAACCGGGCAACTGGATGACGTCATGCAGGATTTGGAGAAAAACACGGTTCAATTTATCCATCGCATCCGGGAACAACCCTGGGGCCAAAGGGTTACGCGGTTCTTTGATCCTGACGGGCACATCCTTGAGATCGGTGAACCGATGTACTGTGTCATCCAACGACTGCTTGATGAAGGACTGGAACCCGCTGGGATAGCGCAGCGCACATTCATGCCGCTGGAGATCGTCAAACAGATCGTGGCTGCGGCAGGATGATCCTTTTTATGTACATCGTGATGCAAAACTCCCCGGATCGTAAACCGGGGAGGTCGTTTTTAATCCAGGGTAAAAACCAGCCGGCCGTTCGAGGGCAGGGTGGAGTGGCAATAGATCGGCTGCAAACCCTTCCGCGCATCCGGCGGAAAGTGCCGTGCGATATCCGTGGAAAAATACGTTGGATTACTTAAACGGATCTGATCCAGTGCCCGGCGTGACAACCGGTCGGCGTGGTGGTTGTTCCGGCGCGGGGTCCAGTCCCAGCGGATATCTTTCAGATGGCGGCAAAGGCGGCGTGCCTTGCGGCGGAATTGCTGGATGCGCGGCGAATGGGTCAGAACATGGCTTTGCATCTGTTCAATGATCATCTGTGCATCGCCCCTGATCACCACCGGTTCATCGGTGGCACGCAGCTCGATCAAGGCTTCCAAACCGGCGATCAATGCCAGGTATTCGGCTCCGTTTGATGTGGCCAGCTTCCAATGGGCTGAGCCGCCATATCCCTGTGCCAGAAGCCGGTCATTGTGCCAGATCAGCCACCCAAAACACATGATGCCCGGATATCCCCCCGTGTCTGCCGGCAAACGGTGGAACAGACCGTCAAATTGCAGGATATACAAATAATTGCTCCATTTGGGCGCCGGGATCGAGTAGTACATAACGACCTGCAACCAACAGGGATGTGGTTGAGTTCATATCAGACTGACCGCGCAGGTCTGTCAGTACGAATGGATAAGAACCGGAGAGGGCTTCTGTTTTGTTCAAAAAATGGAAGGTTTCTTTTGCGGTGGGGAATTCTGTATTGGGGGATTATAGCGCAGAAAACCGGACAATCGCAATGTTCCGGCTTATCCTTCCATTACCTCCCGGGCTTCCAGAAGGGGACCTGTCCCGCGACCCCCGCGCAATGCTTTTTCATGGTACATGGCCCGGTCAGCCAGTTCCAGAACCTCGTCCAATGATTGTCCTTCAAGTGAAGTGGCAGACCCAAGGGAGACGTTGATGTCAACCTCCCGCTTTTTTGCCGGTTTGTTTTGATTTTTCTCGTTGTGCGTTTCGAGCAATACGCGGACGCGTTTCAGGATGTCACGTACCAGATTCTCGTTGGTGCGGGGAAGAAGAACGGCAAACTCATCACCACCGATCCGGGCAATTACATCTTCCGGACGGAACGCGCTTTTCAGCAATGTTGCAGTCTGGCGCAGAAGGCGGTCCCCGGCGGCGTGGCCGTAGGTGTCATTGGTGAGTTTTAATCCATCCACATCCCCCAGAATGATACTGATCGGGAAATTGCTCTCTGTGTTCAGGCGGTCCATTTCTGATTTGAAATAATTGCGGTTGAACAAACCCGTCAGGTTGTCATGTATTCCCAGGTCAAGGAGCTCCTCTTCCCGCTGTTTTCTATCGGTGATGTCGTGTCCCACGGCCTGCAATTCTTCCAGTGAACCGTCTTCCTTGAATAGCGCGTGGATATTCCACTGCTGCCAGCGGAGGCGGCCGTCACTGTGTTTTTGGTTTTGCTCAAAACGGGTTGCCGGGTTGGCGGGATGCAAGCGTGAAATGGATGAAGCATCAGCGGCATTTTTGGAAAACGAGAGGAATGGATGAATTGTTTTTCCCACCAATTCTTTTGTATTAAAACCATAATACTGGCAGAACGCATCATTCACGAACGTGATCTCACCATCCGGCAGGAACCGGCAGATGAAATCTGACTGATCCTGCACAATGGCCCTGTAGCGGGCCTCACTGGCGATCAGACGGGCGCGACTTTCATTCTGGGCGGTGATGTCCTGGGTCATAACCATGACTTTGTCCACCAGTCCGTCTGCGGCGCGGACCGGGATGAAGAAGACATTGAACGTCTTTCCAAGGAGGGAAATATCCATGGACTTTCTGGTTCCATGGAATGCATCCAATATGGACCGTTCCATTGCCCTTAACGTTTCATTTTCTTCCGGTAGAACCTCTGGAAGAGTTTTCCCTTCGAGGTATATGTTGTTGGAATGGAAAAGGCCCAATCCATCCCCTTCGATGAGTTGGCATCGCAAGTCACGGTCAAAAAGGCTAACAATCCCATTGGGGAAATTCTCCGCCAGTGTCCGGTATACTTCCTCACTTTCATGGACCTGCTGCTGCGCCTGTTTCAGGGCGGATATATCGGTAATGGCTGTCAGCCAGCCCGTGGTTTGCCCCTTGCTATCCCGCATGGGAGAAAGCAGGAGAAGAGCATCAAACCGCTGACCGTCTTTGCGCTGCAACCGGACTTCAACGCCCGCTTCCGGGAAATCCTCTTCCATGGATGAACTGTACAACTTTGTCAAACGGTCAACTTCTTCCGATGGCCAGTAAGCAAAGGGCAGTTTGTTTCCCTGGAGTTCCTTGCTAGAATAACCGATCATATGGCAGAAAGCCGGATTTATGTAGGTAATCCTTCCATCCAGGTCAATTACAGAAATCCCGGACATGATGGATTCTTCAACGGCTTTCCTGAAGTTTTTCTCGCGTGTGACACTGGCATACAGGCGGGCATTCTCTATGAGAATGGCTGTCTGGTCGGCAAATAGTTGCACCAGGTGGGTTTCATCTTCTGAAAAGGTTCCGCTCTTTCCGGTATCCCCAACGTTGATCACCCCCAAAACACGGCCGCCAACTTTAAGCGGCATGGAAAGCATTCTCCGGGTGGCAACACTTTCGGTCTCAGTCTGCCGTTCCCATGACGGGAGGTCTTCAACCATCAGTGGTTCTCCAGTAACGGCAACGCGGCCGGCGATCTTCTCCCCCAGGATCAGGTCATTATTTTCCGGTTTGTCAGGAAAATTGCAGGATACCACCAGATTCAGTTTCCTGTTGTCTTCATCCATGAGGTACAGGGCAGAATTGCTGGAAGAAATTAATTGTGTTGCCTGTTCCACGATGGTTGTCAGAAGGTCTTCCAACTCAATTTGGGAGGATAATTCCAGGGATGTCTCGTACAGAAGCGACATCTGCCTGGCTCTGTTCTGGGCGGCATCCTCCGCCTGGATGCGGGCAGTTACTTCTGCAATCAGGTTCAGGTTCGCCCGGTTTAATTCTGAATTGACCCGACGAAGGGCCATCAGATCGTCAAAGCGGGAGAGCGAGGTAACAATGGCGCGCTCCAGTTCCAGGTCCTGAACCGGTTTTACGAGGTAGGCACCCACGCCCGCTTCCACGGCCCGTTGAATAATTTCCGGACTCTCATAGGCTGTCAGCATGATAACCGGGGTGGGGAGGGCTTTTTGAATGTCGAGGGTAGCTTTAATCCCGGCTTCAGGGTCTTCTTCGCCGGTTTCCGGATCGGTCAGGTGGAGGTCCATGATGATCAAACCGGGTTGGGTCTCACGGGTCATGCGGATCGCTCCGATCGGGTCACTGGCGATGCCAATCACCTGATACCCCAGACGTTCCAACTGACTCTGGATCAACTTGCTGACAATGGCTTCATCTTCGACAATAAGAATTCTTAATAAGGAAGGTTTTCGCAATGTGGTCCTCACTAAATCGCCCCTGCCAAATCCATATTCCGGCAGGAATTTTTCGCCCCCTGATGGCAATCCAAGTAATCCACGCCCGCTCAGGTTGACCTTGTTGTTAACCTGCTCGCTTAATAAATTCATTATAGGTAAAAGCCCCCGGTTTTACTATCGAAAACAACACAAACCCGGAAAAATTTATGGAATTTTTACGCAGATTGACCTATATTAATAGTATCAGTAATCAGGGTGGTAACCGGCATTGTCCACACGCGATTTTCATTGGTCTGATAATTGCATCAAAGGTGGAAGTACGTGGCCAGGCCATCTGTGACAGTCATGGATTGAAACAGGTTATCCGGAAGGATTTTTTCCGGACACGTAGAAATGTTAGAGGAAGGGGAGACCCAAGACAATGCCATATGATACACCCGGGGGGATCCAATGAATACTGCAACCAGTTCCAATGCAGACAACCTCATTGACTCCATTCCCGCCGCCATGTTTGTGCTCGATAGGAATGGGCGGATCAAGAGTTTTAATTCCACAGCTGTTTCCCTGTGCCGGGCAAAATCAGAAACAGACCTGCAGGGCAGAAAATTCGATACTCTGGTCTGTCCGGCGCCGGATGGCGCTATAACGGTAAAGGAATATCTTTCCCGTCCGGGAAATGCCATGTTCAGGGCGATACTGTGCCGGGTAGATGATAGCCGGCTGGCTGTCCAAGTTATCAGCGGTCCATCGAAGAAGGGAAGCACTGATTCGGTCGTTCTGGTGGCGGAGATACCGGTTGAAGAACACAAGACTGCCGAATTGATCAATGCTTACGAGAAACAACGGCGTACGAATCAGCGCCTGGGAGAAGTGCTGGACCTGGGCCGGACATTCAGCCGGTACACAGATCTGGATAGAGTGCTCGACCGGGTGGTGAGAGTGGTGGGTGAATCGCTTGGGTATGGTTTTGTGGGACTGTATCTGAAGGATGTAGAAACTTCGAGAATGCGTGTAGCCACATATACTCATCCAACAATTGATATTACATCACTTGAAGACGAAAACCAGGGCAAAGCCTGGGATCTGCTCATGCTGGTCACCCAGAATCCAAAAGACCTCAAAAAGATTGGGGCAACCCGATTGGCCGTAAAATTCGGGATGGAACCTGATGTGGCGGGGCAGGTGAAGACTTCGGAATTGGTGACCGGTGGAAGCATCTGGCAATTGGATGACGCGCTGATCGCGTTGATCCAGGCAGAGGGATCAGTGACCGGCGGCTACCTCAAAGCCAGCCATCCGCTTAATGGAAATTGCCAGAAAAATTCGGATCCATTGTCCGCCAATTCAGAGTCATTCTGCCGGCAGGCTGTCTGGGCTTATTCAACCCAGGCCAGTATCGCCATTGAAAATGCCTTGCTTTTGGAACGGGCCCGTAAAGACATTGATGAACACACCCGGACAGAGAAAGATTTGGTACTCAGCAAAGGGGAATTGGAAAAACGTATTCTGGAACGTACCCGGGAACTGGAGAAATTGAACAGGGAACTCCAGGCTGAGATCGTGGAACGGGAAGTGGCCCAAAAAGAGCGGGACCGGCAGACAATGTTCCTGCGGCAGGTACTGGACACCAATCCCAATTTCATTTACGCGAGAGACCGGAATGGCCGTTACACATTGATTAATGAAGCGGCTGCCAGGTTCGATAACCTGTCGATTGAAGATATTGTGGGAAAAACGGATAATGACCTGAAACATGATGTTGCCCAGGTACTGCGTTGGCGGCACGAAGACCTTGATGTAATCGACCGCAAGCGGGAGATGGTGTTGCCGGAAGAACGGATCATTGATACCCACGGACGCGAGCACTTTTTATTCACCATCAAACGACCGATTATTGGCCCCGACGGGAAAATTGACCAGGTTCTCGGTGTTTCAATGGAGATCACGGACCGCAAGAAAGCGGAAGAAAGGGTAATGCAGGCCAACAGTGAGCTGGCACAGGCATATGATGCCACCATTGAAGGCTGGTCCAGGGCTTTGGATCTGCGTGACCGGGAAACCGAAGGCCACAGTCTGCGGGTTACAAATATGACCCTGAGGCTGGCCACATGGATGGGAATTGACCAGGGCGAATTCCTGAATCTCCGGCGTGGTGCGTTGCTCCATGATATAGGGAAAATGGGAATTCCGGATGAGATCCTGTTTAAAAAAGGTGCCCTGAATGCTGAAGAATGGGTGATCATGCGCAAACACCCAATTTATGCGTATGAGATGCTCAATCCGATCGAATATCTCCAGCCGGCGTTAATGATTCCACACTATCATCACGAGAAATGGGATGGCTCGGGATACCCGGACCAGTTGGAAAGGGAAATGATCCCGCTTCCGGCACGCATTTTCGCCGTTGTGGATGTCTGGGACGCATTGACCAGCGACCGCCCGTACCGGTCTGCCTGGAGCGTGGACGATGTGCTTTCGTACGTGGAGAAAAACGCGGGAAGTCATTTCGATCCAAAGGTTGTTAATGTGTTTGTCAACAACCTGGATGACATTGTAAAACAATCTGAAACCATATCCGAGTGACGGGAAACAGCCTTATCCGGAATAAATCCGGGTGATTTATTAATACCGATTTATTATACAAATCGGCAATAATACGGTATATTCATTGCAACAGGCTATTTATGGCTGATAATCCCAGACCTCTACTGCTGCCCAATCTGGACCTTCGCGATAGCGTTGGACAGGCAGCCAATCAGGCCGCCGCTGCCGGTGTGTTCTATGATTACCGGCTGACCCTGGCGCCCAATACCCTGCGCCGGCATCGCGCGGCGCTGGAACTTTTCGCGGAATATCTGGGCGAAAAGGGTCTGCGACCCGGTCATTTGCACGATGATCCATCCGCCTGGCAAGGTATCACCTGGGGGCTGGTGGATGGTTATTACAAATGGCTGCTGCTTCAGGGATACTCAGTTGGCAGCGCGAATGTAAATCTATCCACCATAAAAACATACGCCCGCCTGGCGATTAAAGCCGGCGTGGTCGATCCGGCGGAAAGCCAGTTGATCGAAACCGTACGGGCGCGCAGCCGCCGACGTGACCGTCAGCGGATTGATGAGCAGCGCCGTAAGGAGGATATTCCCACCCGTATTGGCGCGAAGAAAGCCGAGCCTTTACTGTTAACAGCGGCACAGGCTGCCGTGTTAAAAGACCACCCGGATACACCGCAGGGCCGCCGTGACCGCCTGTTAATGTGCCTGCTCCTTGACCACGGCTTGAGAGTTGGAGAAGTTGCGGGGCTTCAAATTTCGGATATTGATCTGCAATCCGGGGTCCTGTCTGTCTACCGTCCCAAAGTGGACAAGCGGCAGATCCACCGCCTTAGCCCGGAAACATTTGAAGCCGCCAGGCGTTATTTCTCCCTGGATATTTCAGCTATACGCAACCCATCCCCCGCTCTGTTGGCCGGTAGCACAAAAAGCGGGACTCTGCGCGGCTCCATGAGCATCCGGGCCATTTTCAACCGCGTTCGTATCCTTGGACGGCAAATTGGTTTACCGGACCTGTCACCCCACGATTGCCGGCACACATGGGCTACCCTCGCCTCCCGCGCCCGTACACCCCTGGAAAGGTTGATGGATGCCGGTGGATGGGCCAGTTATGCCATGCCCCTGCGTTATATCGAATCCAATGAAATTGCCAATGAAGGCGTCTCACTGGATGAATCCGGCTCAAAAAAGTCCGACAGCTCAAACCCGGAATGAAATCCGGGATTACTTCTCCGGGACCCAGTCGAATTCCATCTGGCGCGCAGTATCCACGGCCAGTTTTGCGCCTTCCAGCCGTTCCACCAGGTGGAGGCTCATGCTGATCCCTGCCGAAATCCCGGCAGATGTAACGATCTTCCCGTTATCCACCCAGCGTTTTTCTTTCAAAACATGAATGCCGGGAAATTGAGCTTTCAGATCAGCCTGATCCTCCCAGTGCGTGGTGGCGGGCAAATCATCCAGCAGACCGGCGCCGGCCAGCAGGAAAGCCCCCGTACATACTGATGCTGTGATCTCTGTGGATGTGTTTACCCCTTTTAACCAATCCAACACGGTGGTATCCGGAAGGACCGCGTCCACCACACCACCGGGGATGATCATTACATCCGGTGCCGGGTGGTCATTAAGATCATATGCGGGTTGCACCACCAAACCGCCCCGGGCTTTGACCGGAATTTTTTGCACCGCCAGGGTAAAGACGTTAAAAATCAATTCAGAATCAGGTTCCTTTTTTGCTCGCACACGGGAAGCTGTCGAAAACACTTCAAAAGGGCCGGCAAAATCCAGCACTTCAACGTTATCGTACAAAAATATGGCGATATTTCTGGTCATAGTTCTATATGGAACCTGCCTTTCCAACCGAAAATTCTGACCCCTGTATGGGAAGATATTACAGGGTCAATTTTAGTGGAAAACCGGTCGGTCAAACAGGATCTGAATCTTGAAACTCCTGGCGGGTTCAACCTGCCGGTACCATCAGCCCGTGGACGTCCCCTATTACTTACGCTGGTGGTTTCAGTGTCGGTTCGGGAGATGTTATGGGAAGGGACGCCTCAGCTCCATTGAGCTTGATCAATGGTTTGGGGACCCACCCGGCACTTCCCGGGTTACCCGGAACTTCGATCTGTATCCACTCATTGGTATCGTTCCGGCCGATCACATTTACAATCTGCCCTTTCAGGAAAGTGCCAACCGCCGGGAAGGTCAGACCGGGGCCCTGAACAACATATATATCCTGGTCTGTTGTGGCAGTTACCGGGGCAACCGTGCTGGTTGGTGGAACGATAGTCGGGGTCAGTGTGGGTGCCGGTGTGGCGGTTATGTATTTCAATCCGAGTTGATCAGCCAGTTCCTTTTCAAACACTTCCCTGAACAGGCGTGTTCGTTTCAAACGGTCTTCAATTTCAGTGGAATATCTTTGTTTTTCCTCAGCCGTTCTCGCCTTCCCCGACGACAGCATGCTGATCGAGGTGACGATCACCCCGCTCATAAAATCCACCTGGGCGTCTTTCAACGGTTTCAGGCATCCTGGCGGTTTGTTGTTGATGGCTTCCCGGCGAACGCGCTGCAGTTCCAGTATCACAGGGATCAGGTCATCGGTGTTGGGAACGGATTGGACCAGGTAACTTGTATCATCAAACTCCCCCATAATACTGGCGATTTTTTCAATTTCCGGCTTCTTGGTTTCAATGGAAGCACACGGGTCCACTTCTACGGTTGGTGTTGGGGTGACTTGGGCCTTGGTGGGTATAACAAATACGGGTTGATTGGTTGGCATTCCTTCAGGTATTCGAACACTGGAACAACCGCAAGTTAGCAGAGTAAGCATCAATCCACAGAAAACGAACCATACATGTTTCTGCATAGCCTTCCTCCCTAAACCGGGTTTTGCAGATCCGGCATAAAAAGATTATAGCACGCAGGTTTAAGGGAATCGTCAGGTTTCCGGGATAAAAAAAGCCCTCACGGGCCTGTTATGGGTTGCTGAATGTCAATTGCCGGGTTGCCACATTATTCACAGGCTACAGAGATCATGTAAATATTCTTTACAATAACAGGTCCGGTGACGCTGCGCATCTCCGGACCACGTTCAAACACAAGGTACCCGGCGGACATATTGGCCGGGACTTTTACTTCAGCCAGATGTCGGGTGGTCATCATCATCCATCCATTGTTTGCCGAATCCTGGGTCCACTCGCTTGCCTGCCCGCCAAACAGTGATGCCGCAACCGCCTGGCTGCGGGGACAGGTGGCAGCCGGGAGCCGGGCTGCGGTTGATTGCTCTACCTCGGGTGGTTCATTTAACAATCTCAACCCGTTCGGGACCAGAGTTTGTAATGGCTCAGGTAGAGAGGCTGCGTCGATCAGCGTGCTGGGAAGCAGTCCAGCTGATTCGCCCTCCTCCACCCCGGGAGATGCCTGTCCCGGTCCGGCGGTCGACTGGTTGCTGAAAAACCACCAGGCAAGGATGGTAAATATTAATAATGCAGCCGCCAGGAAAATGATCAGTAAGCGATTGCTGCTCCGGCGTTCTTCCGGTTTTTCCAGGTTCTTTAAAACCTGTGATACCTCATCCGGAGTCAACCCGGATGAACGCTCCAGGATGGAGCGTACTTCCTGGTCGGTATTGCCCAGCTTCTGCAACTCTACAGCCCGTTCCATGGCATCCTGGATCCGCTCATCCACAGTCTGGGTAAGCATGGTGCCACTGGTAATATTTGTCCGGATGGCTTCCATATCCTCGGTGTTGGGTTCCTTCACATTGCCGGTCGGGGCGGCGGGTGTGACCCCAGGTGCAGATGGAACTTCCTTCACGGGCTTTTCCGGAGGTCTGGCCTTATTCGCCGGAGGCATCCTGACTGGATTCCGCGTGGCCGTTGCCGCCTCAGGAGACCATACTGGCTGCTTCGGTTGGACCGGTATTGTGGGTACCACAGCGGACGCGGTTACCTTGGGTTTCGCTTCTGCGGCAGGAGGTGGTTGGACCGGTTTCTTTGGTTCCTCTTGTAATGCTTTTTCCGCATCGGTCAGATGCCCGGCAAAATCCCCTTTGGGTGGATTTGCCAGCGCATCCTTAACCCGTTTGATCTCTTCATCCTTCCAAACATCGGCACCGGCGTCTTTCCCGGATACAGACTGTGCTTCGGGTTGGGGTTCAGAAGTTCTTTTGGGTTCCACCGGAACAGTTTTCTGGGCCGGTTCGGGTTTGGGTATGGGTGGTTTAGCCGGCTCGGGTTCTGGAGCCGGTGGTTGAATTGGTTCGTGGCTGGCTTCTTTGTGTATTTCCGGTTGCGGTGGTGAAACAGGTTCAACCGGTTTTTTCGGTTGATCATCCGTTTTCTGGGCGGATGTTATGAAATCTTCGTCATAAAATGGCAGCGATGCTGCCGGTTTACCTTCCGGTTTGTCCGAGGCAAACAACAGGGACTCATCCAGAAATTCCCCCATTTCTTCTTTTATACGGGATTCAAACTTTTCCTGTTCATCCAGCTCCGGATTGGATGGCGGCCGCATGCGGAGTTCTTCCGGTGTCGGAACGTGCTCCTCAACGACCGGCTTTTCTGTTTCAGGTTGTTCTTCCGCTGCAAAGGAAGGTTGCCCGCTTCGGAAAACCTCAAACGCAGCCAGCGCTTCTTCTAGAACCACCCACTGCCCCCGCATCCAGGGGGTAATTCCCTGCGGCAATGTCACAAATCTCAATCGTTTTCCGGCATCTTCCAATTCAAAAGATGTTTCACACGACCCGCAGGCAAAACGATCGGCGTGTCCTGTAGGATGAAAGACTCCCAATGGCCGTTCACCACACACCGGGCAGGACATTTTCTCCGCCCACAAATCGGGCAATTTCATTTTTGGATTTGGATTGTCAGTCTGGGTCATCAAACCACCCCGGAAAAGAATTGGATTTACTGCTCAGCCTGTTCACACAATAAATTATCCCGGTAGGATGATTCATCCAACCGGATACGTGCTTCCCCACTCTCCATTGCCGCTTTAACTATGACAGGAGGAAGTTCAGTATACAACCGCCGGTCCAGGGGTTTGGGAATAAACCAATCCCGACCGTAGGCAAGATGTTGCAAATTATATGCCGCCAGCACATCACGGGAGACCGGTTTATGGCACAGATCAGCCAGCGCCCGTGCGGCAGCCAGTTTCATGGGTATATTGATATGCCGGGCGCGGCAATCCAGTGCAGCCCGGAAAATATAGGGGAAAGCCAGCAAATTATTCACCTGGTTGGGACTGTCTGACCGTCCGTTGGCCAGAAGCGCGTCCGGACGGGCTGCCCTGGCTTCATCCCAACCGATCTCTGGAACCGGGTTGGCCATGGCAAACACGATCGGGTTTACCCGCATACGCTTCAACATCTCCCCATTCAGCAATCCGGCGGCGGAAAGCCCGATAAACACATCGGCTCCATCCAGTAGATCTGCCATTCCAACCGGTCTGTCGCCCCGGGCAAAAACCGCCTGTTCCGGGAACATGCTTTCAGGCCGGCCGTTGAACAGCAGCCCGTGGATATCGCTCATCCAGATGTTTTCCTGCGGAATACCAAACCGGACCAATAGATTTGCCGTGGCCACGGCTGCCGCCCCTGCTCCGCTGAAAACCACTTTGATGTCTGCCGCTTTTTTTCCGGCCAGTTCCAGCGCATTGATCAATCCGGCACATACAATGATCGCCGTGCCGTGCTGGTCATCATGAAAGACAGGGATATCCAGCGTGTCTATCAGACGGCGCTCGATTTCAAAACATTCCGGCGCCCTAATGTCTTCCAGGTTGATTCCCCCGAAACTTGGGGATATCATTGTGACTACACGAATGATATCGTCGGGATTCCGCGAATTTACTTCAATATCAATCGCATCCACTCCGGCAAATTTTTTGAACAGTACCGCCTTGCCTTCCATTACAGGTTTGCTTGCAAGCGCACCGCGGTCGCCCAATCCCAGAATAGCTGTGCCATTACTGACCACAGCCACCAGATTCCCACGGTTTGTATATTCATACGCCAGGTCCGGATCGCGGGCGATTTCAAGGACCGGTTCAGCCACACCGGGTGTGTATGCCAGGCTCAGGTCTTCCTGGGTTTCCAAAGGTTTTGTGGCCGTGACAGCCAGTTTTCCCGGTCGACCCGGGCTTTTATGGTAGTTCAATGCATCGCTCATGTTTCAATTTTAACTTTTTATAGTGAGAATTGGTAGTGATGCCAGTTTGCTGTAGGGGCAAAGTAGTAGAGTCCTAAACTGGCAAAGTTAAAATGTCCTATTAA